>DATJGQ010000472.1:0-10289 GCA_035494815.1 Gemmataceae bacterium | reverse complement strand
AAAGCCAGAGGAGACGGACGACGTTCGGCCAGAGCATCGGCGATCTTGTGGGCGGTGGCGCGGGCAACGGCCAGGTTGCCATCGATCCTGCGACGCTCGGTCGTCCGGGCTTGGCGGTAGTAAAGGTAGTAGCTATGTCCCCGCTTATAGACGGTCACCGGGCCGATCCGTTCAACCTTTACGTCGCGCGTGTATCCCGCGGCGGTCTGACCGGTGTGCCCGGCGGGGGCAGCAGATTTCCGTGGCATCAGCAATTCCCAGGTACACTCAAGGGGAAATGTTTCACAAAATGTTTCACAAGCAACTTTGGAAATGATAGCAGGCCAAGAGAAAGCCTGCAATCCTAGTGTGGATCTGCTATTGTTAGAAAGTCAGCGGAGAGGAAGGGATTCGAACCCTTGATACGGTTTAAGCCGTATACAGCATTTCCAGTGCTGCGCCTTCGACCACTCGGCCACCTCTCCGGTCAACAGCAATCGTAAGTGGGTCGCTTTCCAACGTCAATCGGCGACGATCCGGGCAAACGGTCGGGGCGTCTGCGTCGTCGTATCGGTGAGCCGGCGACGCGCGACCGTTACCAGACCGTTACAGCGCGCTCGGTCGGTCGTCGTTACACTGGCTGACGTCACGCCCGGCCGCCTTTCGCTTTGGAGGTCCCTCCGATGGGTACGATTGAACGGACCAGTATTCTCCTGACACTCGTCGCCGTCGCCGGGCTCACGGCTTACGCGAGCCTGCGCGCCATGGAAGACGACAAGAAGCCGCCCGTCGAGGACCCGCCCCCGCGGGCGGCCGCGGCGCCACGACCGGAAGCGAAGCCGCTGAGCGATCAGGTCAAGAAGGGGATCGACTTTCTCGTCGAGCATCAGTTGCCCAACGGCGGCTGGGCCCAGGGCGAGGAAGCCGCGGCGATGCGTGGCGGTGGCAGCGGAGAGCCGGCCACCGTCGCGAATGTCGGCGACACCTGCATCTCCGCACTCGCGCTGATCCGGGCGGGCAACACGCCGAAGGAAGGGACGTACGACAAGAATGTCGCCCGCGCCGTGGCGTTCGTGACCGCACAAGTTGAAAAGTCCGCCGCGGACGACCTGAGCGTCACCGACGTCAAGAACACGCGCCTGCAAAGCAAGCTCGGGCCGTACGTCGATACATTTCTGACGTCGATGCTGCTGGCGGAAGTCAAAGGGAAAATGCCAAGTCCGGAATCCGAGAAGAACACCGTCGTCGCGCTCGATCGGGTGATCCACAAGATCACGAAAAATCAGAAGGCCGACGGCACCTGGACCGATGCGGGCTGGGCGCCGGTGTTGGCCCAATCGCTCGCCGGCAAAGGTCTGAACCGGGCGGCTCAGATGGGGACGAAGGTCGAGGACCGGGTGCTGGCCCTCGCGGAGAAGAACGCGCGTGACAACCTCAAACCGGCCGCCGATGGCACGGCGGTCGCGACCAAGCCGCTGACGAGCGACCCCGTCAGTGTGAGCTTCGCACGCGAATCCGCGCCCGCTATTGCCGGCGGCGCCGGGGGCCTCCGCATGGCCGGCGACGCGAACGTCCCGCTCTATGGCTTCGCCGCGAACGCCGCGGCTGGGCAGGATGCGATCAACACCCGCAAGCTCGCCGAAGCCGACCTGAAGAAGGTCGCCGACGACCCGAAGGCGCCCAAGGAAGAGCGCGAAAAGGCGCAGACCAAGCTCAAGGATCTGGAAACGAACGCCAAAGCCCAGGAGGAAGCGACCAAGGCCGTCGTCCAGCGGCTCGGCGACAAGCAGTTCATCCAAGGCTTCGGCTCAAACGGCGGCGAGGAGTTCCTCAGCTACATGCAGATCAGCGAGACGCTGCTCGCCAAGGGCGGCAAGGAATGGCAAGACTGGGACAAGTCGATGACCGAAAACTTGGGCCGCATCCAGAACCCGGACGGGAGCTGGTCCGGTCACCACTGCATTACCGGCCGGACGTTCTGCACCGCGACGGCGCTCCTGGTGCTGATGGCCGACCGCGCCCCGGTGCCGGTCCCGAAGGCCGACCCGAAGAAGTGACGCCCAGTCGCCGAAGGAGTCAGGCGTCGGGGGTCGGGAGCCCGAATGTCGCCTCCCGGTCCCCGGCCCTGATTCCGGAATCGTGAGTGTCCGTCATGCGGTCGCGTCGCATATTGCTCGTCACTTTGAGCGCTGTGGTCGTGGTCGGGAGCGGCACGATCGCTCAGCAAGTTCCCGCCGGCCCGGCCCCGATTATCGACGCTGCGCTGACCCGCGGCCGGCGATATCTGCAACTGGCCCAATCCCGGGACGGCTCCTGGCGGTCGGACAAATACAGTTCATTTCGCGACGGCCCGTCGCTGACGCCACTCGTGCTCCTCGCTCTCGACGGCGGCCGCTCCTCGCCAGAAACGAATAAGGCATTCGTTCGCGGAACCGATTACCTCGTCGCACTCGTCCGGCCGGACGGCACGATCGACGCGGGTCAATTTGGTCTCAGTTACCCCGTTTATTCCGCCGCACTCGCGGTCCGCCTTCTAAGTTTGCCGGGGATGGATCGGCACCGGGCGGCGTGCGATGCGTGGCTCGCCGACCTGAGGCGCCGGCAGCTGGACGAGTCCCTCGGCTGGTCGCCGGACGATGCTGCATTCGGCGGTTGGGGTTACTGCCATTCGATTCCGAAGAAGCCCAAGCCCGGGGAGTTCGTGCCACAGCTCTTGGAGTCGAACCTCTCCGCGACCGTTTTCGCGCTCGACGCGCTCCGCGCGGCGGGCGTGTCGCTTTCAGATCCGGCTTATCGCAGGGCCCTCGTCTTTGTCCGCCGCTGTCAAAACCTCGCTGACGATTCCGGGCGAACTGACGCGGGGTTCGACGATGGCGGCTTCCACTTCATCTACGGCGACCCGGCCCGCAATAAGCCCGGCCCGGCCGGCCGCGACCGCCACGGCCGACCGCGATTTCGCTCCTACGGCAGCACAACCGCCGACGGCTATCGCGCGCTCAGACGATGCGGGCTCGCCGACGACGATCCGCGCATCCGCGCGGCACTGGCGTGGCTGCGATCGCACGTGGAGGGTGCCGGCCACGTCGGCGATTACCCGCCTGAGCGGGCCGGCGACCGGTCCGCTCTCGACTTTTACTTCGCCTGGTCGCTGGCGCAAGTTCTGCCGGATGTACCGTCCGAGCTGGCGCGGCCGTGGGCGGCTGCGATCGTCGCTGGACTCGGCGAGCGCCAACAGGCGGACAGCTACTGGAGTAACCCCAGCAAGGCCGTGCGAGAAGACGACCCGCTGTTGGCGACGGCGCTCGCCGTGGCCGCTTTGCAACGCTGTCGCGACGCCTTGTCCCGGCCATGACTCTTAGAACCACGTAGGCGATTAGTCCTATGGGCAAGCCGACCGGTCCCGCGCGGTAACCCGTTCGGCCCCTGCAGGTCCTCGTCGGCACTCAGAAAGTCATAATCTTCCGCTCGCTACGATCATTGATGTGTTTGTTAATCACGCCATTGCCGACGGCTTTAAATAAAAGACCGAAGTTGGATTGCCGCGGCGAGGATGTGTGAAGGTCGCACCGGATCAGCCGCGTGAGTCGCGCCGGAGTTCAGGGCGGGAAGGAAAGTATGGGTAGGGTGAATGATGCCTGCGGCGTGTGCCTGTCGGGCAAAACCCGTCGGGCGGCCAAAGATTTCCGGTTGAACCGAGCAATTTACCGTGTAAGTTGGAATTAGCTTACCCATTTCAGCGGCCGTACCGGCTTGCCGGTTTCAGGCGGGCAGGCCGCTGAACCCGATTCCGAAGTCGCCGGATTTGATCCGGGGAGTCTAGCCTCGATCGAGAGGGTCGCCAACGCCCGACCGGGGAGATCGTTTCCCGGCAGGCGACCCCGCAAGACGAGGCCGTCACGGCAAGCGACACAGGGCGCGAGGACATCGTCCGGCCGTAACGCCAGAATCTGCATCCATTCCGCAGGCCCCGGGTCTGCGTCTCGTCATTGAGGAAATCGCACCATGAGGAAGCACCGGCAGCGCGGCTGGCTCGACACGTTGTTCGCCCGGCGCCGCCCCGCCACGATCCGCCGCCGCCCGCCGCGGGTGAGCCTCGCCCTGGAACGATTCGAAGACCGGGACATGCCGTCCAGCTCGATCCCGCTGAGCGGGACGGCGTGGACGCCGTTGGGCCCGTCACCTATCTCCAACGGCCAGGGGCCCGGCGGCCTTCCGTCGACCGGCCGACTCAACGGCGTGGCCCTCGACGTGACGAACGCGGTGGCCACCGGCGACTCGAACGTCATTTACGTCGTCGCCGACACCGGCGGGCTGTGGCGGACGAAAGACGGCGGGGCGACCTGGGAGCCCCGAACGGACCAGATCGAGACCGTCTTTGACACGATCGCCGCCGTCAACCGCACCCGGCCCACCGACGCCGACCACACCGCGCACGACACCATCTACGCCATCACCGGGACCGACCCGGCGACGGGTTTCCAGAGCCTGCTCAAGTCGACCGACGGCGCGCAGACCTTCGGCCCGCGGCTCCCCACGCCGTTCAGCGCCATCGAGCGACTGATCGTGCGACCCAACCTCGCCGATCCGAGCGGCGCGACGGACACGCTCTTCGCCGCCGATATCAGCGGCCTGTATCGCTCCACGGACGGCGGCTCGAACTGGACGTACATCAACGGCACCACGTTGACGCCCGGTGTCGCCGTTACTGACGTCGCGGTGGACCCGAACAACCCGAACACCGTCTACGCGGCTCTGGGCGCCGTATCCGGCGACCCGACGAACGGCGTCTACCGCTCGACGAACGCCCTGAGCGCGAGCCCGACCTGGAACCTGCTCCTCGGCGGCTCGGCGTTTCTGCCCGGGTCCACGCCCGGCGAGATCAAGATCGCCGTGTCGCCGGTCCTGCCCAGCGTCATCTTCGCGTCGATCGCGCTGCGGGCCGACCCGCGGACCGGCAACGTCCCCCTGCTCGGCATCTTCCGCACCGTCAACTCCGGCATCGACTGGGCGCCGGTGCTGCTGGCCAACCCGACCGACCAGGTGAACGATCCGAATAACTACATGAACATCTTCGGGGAAGACAACAACATGATTGTTGTCAGCCCGTTCAGCCCGGCGAATCCGCTGCAGCAGATCGTTTATGTCGGCGGTTACGGGCAGACGAACAATACGACCGTGTTGTTCAGCAGCGACAGCTTTAACACCTTCACCGGAGTCGGCGTCGGCACCAACGGACAGGGCACCTATCCGAACATTCACGACGGCGGGATCGACACGCAGGGACGTCTCGTTGTCGCCACCGGCGGCGGCATCTTCCGCCTGTCGTCGAGCGCGAACCCGGTCACCTGGCAGTCCCTGAACGGCAACGTCGGGCCGAACGGCCTCGGCACGGTTCAGGTGGACGGCGTCGGGCTCAACCCGCTCGACCCGAACCAGGCGATCGCCAACATCACCAACGTCCAGATCGAGCTCCACAACGCCGTCCGCTTCGGCGACTCTCAGGGCGCCGGCAACAACGCGTACGGCTGGCAGACGGTGGATGCGACCGGCATCGACGGCGAGGTCGGCACAGGCCAGGTCTTTTACGACCCGTTCAACCCGAACACCGTCTACCGCGTCTCCAACGGGTCGACCGGCAACACCAACTTCATCCGCAAGTCCACCGACGGCGGGCTGACCTGGACGCCGATGACCGGCGGGTTCGAGGGCTATCCGTTCGGCGGCGGCTTCTACGTCCCGCCGTTCGCGATCGACCCGTCCCGGTCGAACCGCCTCTTTAGCGGTTACCATCGCGTCCAGGCGTCCGACGACGGCGGGCAAACGTGGCGGCAGGCGCTGCAGACCTCCACCACCGGGTCGACGATCAACATCCCCGACCTGCCGACCACGCTGGTGCAGAGTGGCGGCGTCTCGCAGATCGCGCTGACGACGATTAACACGCAGCGGCAGTCCGGCGTCCAGTTCGGCCCGGCCGGGTTCTTCAATGCGGCGGTCATTTACGTCGGGACCGACGCCGACTCGACCCGCAACGCGATGAACGTGCCGACCAACGGCGTCGTCCCCGAAGCGCGATTGTGGGTCAACGCGATCCCCGACACCTTCCGATTCCCTCCCCAAGGGGTGACCTTCGATAACCGGTCGTGGGCGGACATCACGCCGCGAGACGCGACCGGAAAACTCCTGCTGGACGTGGCCTTTACCGCTTTCGGGACGGCGACCATCGAACAGGTCATCGTCGATCCGACCAACGACCCGTTCCTGGGCGTCACGCTGTACGTGTTCACCAGCACGGGGCAGGTGTTCCAGGGGCGGAATTTCGTGCTCGGATACACGGCCGATCCGCAGTCGACGGCCAATAACATCATCCTCGTGCCGGACCCTGCGCAGACGAGCGTGGACTGGGTCGACATTACGGGCAACCTGCCGCGGCCGCCCAGCTTCACGACGCTCGACCCGGTGACCGGGCTCCCCGTGCAAGGCTTCCTGCCCGCGTTCGACGTGTTCCGGCCGACGCCGCTGGCGCTGGACACGCACGTGAGCGGCACCACGAGTGACGACGTCCTCTACGTGGGCACGCCGCGCGGCGTGTGGAAGTTGACCGGCCTCACGAACGACTTTGCGAATAGCGCTCCGGTCTGGGAGGAGGTCGGCAAGGACCCGACCACCGGCGTGCGGTCCCTGCCGGCGGTCCCGGTGCCGGCCGTGTCGCTGAACACGACGACCGGCATCCTCGCCGCCGGCACCTACGGCCGCGGCGTTTGGGAGATTCAGGTCCGCGGCCTGATCCGCGGCCAGGTCTTCCAGGACACCAACGGCAACGGCATTCACGACCCGCAGGAGCCCGGTGCGGCCAACGTCGCGGTCAGTCTCCTCGACCTCGATAACCTGGACCCCAACGGCAACCCGAGCCTTCTGGCGGTCACCGTCACCGACGCGAACGGGTTCTACGAATTCCGCTTCCTGAGAAACGGTAACTACCGCGTCGTCGTGTCGTCGACCGGCACGTTCCAAACGACGCCGCAGCTGAACTTCACCAACTTCACCGAGCAGACGACGATCGACGGCCAGCTGGGCCGGCCCCGAGCCGATTTCGGCTTCTTTGCGGGCGGCGCGGTGACCGGGTTCGTCTTCCAGGACAACAACGGCAACGGCGTCATGGACGCCGGCGAACCGGGCATCGTCGGGATGACCGTCTTCGTCGATCGCAACAACAACGGGACGCTGGACACGGGCGAACCGTCGGTGTTGACCGCCGCCAACGGCGGCTACATCTTCGCCAGCCTGGGGCCGGACGTCATCCTGGGCAACGCGAACGACCCGGCGAGCGGGCCGTTCAATATCCGCGTCGTTCCGCGTCAAGGACTCTCGCCGACCGTCCCGGCGGCGGGCGTCCCGCGAACGGTTTCGCTGACGAGCGGCCAGACCGCACCCGGCATCAACTTCGGGTTCAAACCGGGCGGCGGTGGCGGCGGCCCGCCGCCACCCACCGGCGCCCAGCACGTGATCGTTTCCTCGCTCGACACCGACGGCGCGCCGATCGTCACGCTGCGCAACTTAACCACCGGCACGACGCGGACGATCACCGCGTACACCCCGGCGTTCCGCGGCGGCGTGCGGGTCGCGACCGCCGACTTCAACGGCGACGGCACGCCGGACGTCGTCACCGCGGCCGGCCCGGGCGGCGGCCCGCACATCCGCGTTTTCGACGGGGCGACCGGGACGCTGCTGAAAGAGTTCATGGCGTACGACACCGCCTTCCGCGGCGGGGTCTATGTCGCCGCCGCCGATATCAACGGCGACGGCACGCCCGATATCATCACCGGCGCCGGCGCGACCGGCGGGCCGCACGTCAAGGTGTTCAGCGGCGCGGACCTGTCGGTGATCTACAGCTTTTTCGCCTATGACCCGTCGTTCTTCGGCGGCGTGACGGTCGCCGCGGGCGATGTGAATGGCGACGGGCGGGCCGATATCGTCACCGGCGCGGGGCCCGGCGGCGGGCCGCACGTCAAGGCGTTCAGCGGCACCAACCTGTCGGTCCTGTCGAGCTTCTTCGCCTACACGGCCGGCTTCCGCGGCGGCGTCTTCGTCGGGGCCGGCGACGTGAACGGCGACGGCCGGGCCGACATCCTGACCGGGCCGGGCACCGGCGGCGGGCCGGACGTCCGGGCCTTCGACGGCCTCACGGGCCGTCAGTTCCTCGGCTTCCAGGCGTTCCCGAACACCAGCATCGTCACCGCCCAGTCGAGCGGCGCCCGCGTGTCGAGCACCGATTTCGACAACGACGGCGTGTCCGACTTCGTGGTCGCCTCCGGCCGTGGTCGCACGCCGCTGGTGCGGGTGTTCAGCGGCAGCAACTTGTCTCTGTTGACGGAATTCAACGCCGCCGACCCGAGCTTCCAGGGCGGCGTGTTCATCGGCGGCGTCTAACGGCCGCACGTTGCAGTTCTCGCAAGGACCGGGTGGCCCGCTCGGGTCACCCGGTCCTTACGTTTTTGCTTGAGACAGCGCGGGACCGTTTAGCCCGGAGCTAACTCCTCATCGTCCTCATTCCGTTCGCGGGCGCATTTGAGCGCCTTCCGGCCGGCGGCGGTGACGCGGTAACATTCCCCAATGCGGCCGTTCGTCGGCGGCGGCGTGTGACCGGTGTTCTGCTCGAGCCAGGCGGACGCGAGCAGGCGGCCGTGCCAGCGTGTGACGTCCTCCGGCCGGCCGTCCCGCCAGTCGGTGACGCGGTCCAGCCACCGTTCCCGGTCGTCGCCGGCCGCGGCGTGATAGTGCGAGAGCAATTGATACAACTGCTCGTCCCGGCCCAACAGTTCTAACCCGTCGTTCATGACGTCGTCCTCGCCGCAGCGGTTCGATCGGGCCGGAGATTATCGGACGGAGATTTGGCCACTTTGAGCGAGAGTCGGTGGCAAGTCGTGACGCTCGGCGGTCCGCGTCCGTAAGATTGTCCTCGCTGTCCCGACCCTGACTCCCGGCACTTATGGCCCCGGACCGCGACGCGCCGCCGGCGAAAACCTGGCTCAACCGGACGGTGATCGGCGCCGGCGTGACGTCGTTTCTGGCCGACGTCGGCTACGAGATGGCGGCCGCCGCGTTGCCCAATTTCCTGCTCGCGCTAACCCCGTCGGCGGCCCCGACCGCGCTGGGATTGATCGAAGGCACGGCCGACGCGGTGTCGAACTTCGCCAAGCTCGGGACCGGTTACGTCGGCGACCGCATCGGCCGGCGCAAGCCGTTCGTCGTCGCCGGGTATGCTTTGACCGGAGTCTGCCACCTCTTTTGGGTGTTTGCGACGGGCTGGCCGCTGATTTTCATCGGCAAGGTGCTCGGCTGGTTCGGGAAAGGCGTGCGTGGCCCGCTGCGCAACGCGATCCTCGCCGACGCGGTGTCGCGCGGCGACCACGGCAAGGCGTTCGGCTTGCACCGCGCCGCCGACACCGCCGGGGCCGTCGTCGGACCGCTCGTCGGCGCCGGTTTACTCGCGGCACTGACGCCGCTCTGGCCTGACGACGCGACACGCTCGTTTCGCGTCGTCTTCCTGGCGACGCTGATCCCCGGCCTCGGTTCGGCGTTGGCGTTCGCTCTGCTCGTCAAAGAGAGGCCGATCGACCGGCCCCCGGAGCGGAAGTTCTTCGCGGCTCTCGGCGCGCTCCCCGCCGCGTTTCGGCGGTATCTCGTCGCCGTCGGCGTCTTCGGTCTCGGCGACTGTTCGCGGCTGCTGGTCGTGCTCGCCGCGTCGGAGCTGCTCGCGCCGAGCCTCGGCTCGGCGGCGGCCGCGTGGGTCATGGTGCTGTACGCATTCCACAACGTCTGTCAGGCATGCACTTCGTACCCGATCGGCGCGCTCAGCGATCGCGTGGGCCGGCGCGGCTTGCTCGTCGCCGGCTACGCGCTCGGCGCCGTCGTCAGTGTCGGCGTGGCAGTCGCGCTTGCGACGGGGACCGGCAGCGTTCTGCTCGTGACGATTCTGCTCGCCCTGTCCGGCGTGTATGTCGGGATCGAAGAGGCGATCGAAAGCGCGATGACCGCGGACCTTGTACCGGATTCGTCGTCGCGCGGCACGGCGTATGGCGTGCTCGGCGCCGTCAACGGGGCGGGCGATCTCGGCGCGAGCCTGTTGGTCGGCAGTCTTTGGCTGATCGCCCCGCCGCTCGGATTTGGCGTCGCCGCGGGGCTCATGGCTGTCGGCGCGTTTCTACTCTGGAGGGTCCGTTGAGTTGAACCGCCCCCCGGGTGCCATTCGCCGCGGCGAGATGGTACACTGGCCGTCAGATTGCTTCCTTGTGCGACTTGCGAGGGGAATT
>DATJGQ010000471.1:0-14806 GCA_035494815.1 Gemmataceae bacterium | reverse complement strand
CTTAGCGAGTTCGGCCGCTTGCGGGGGCTGTCCGTGCAATGACTTCATAAGTCACTTTAATCTACGGCGTTCGGTACGGACCTGCCAGTGCAAAAAACATCTCGCTCGCGTGGTCGGAACTCGGCCGCAAAATACAACGGAGGACGGCCTACGGACCGACGGGACATGACAGAATCTCGGGGCTTGCCGAACTGGATTGTGCGCCCGGACGGCGAGCAGGAGCCGTTCGACGCCGAGAAGGTGTTCCGCGCCATGTTTCGGGCGGCCGGGCGACTGGGCGCGGCCGACGCGTTTCGCGCCCGCGAGCTGTCCGACGCGGTTTTGCACTTCCTCGCCGAATCCGGGCCGGGTGACGCGGTCGGACTGGACGATTTCATCGACACGGTCGTGAAAGTCGTCCGCGAACTCGGTCATCCGTCGCTGGCGCGGACGCGAGCGGAATCGACGGACCTGCGAGCGGCTGACGGCGGGACGGTGACGGACCTCTTTCCGGCCGAGATCCTCGCCGCCGAGCGCGCCGGCTTGCTGGCCCTGGGCGATCGCGAACACTCGACGGTCCTCGCGGGAAGTGTTGTCGTGCCGCAATTGCCGCGCGGCGGCAATCCGTCAGGAATGCTGCAGAGGTTATGCGAGGCCCGCGGACACACGGGCGGTTACGTCGCGATCGATGGTCCGGAATACCTTTTGCCGGTGACCTCAGGCGCGGCAATTGTCTCCGACTGGGTCGCCGAGTTGCGTGAGGGGCTTCGTCGCACCGGGCTTCGCGCGGTGGTCAACCTCAACTGCCGCACGCCGCCGCCGTGGGCCGTCGCTCCGTCGGGAGGACTGTTTCCGTCGGACAGTCCGGCCGAGATCGCGTTGAAGCGAGCACTCGTTTCGCGATCGCTTTTTGACGAGATTTCGGCTGGGGAAACCGGTTCGATTCGCATCGACTGGCACATATGCGAGTCCGATTTCGAAGCGGGCCACCGGCCGCAAATATTGCACGTCTGCCGGCGCCTGCCGGAAGGCGTGCCGATGACCTTTGTGCCGGACCGGCCGAGGCGGCCGGTCGCTCTCGCGGAGGGCCTCGACCGCAACCATCCGGCCGTGTTCTCCGTCGTTGGGATGCGAATCGACGGACTGGCCCGCTACCTGGCTCCGACGACCACCGGCCAACCGGGGGCGCTCTTGCGAGCGATCCCTTCTCTCGGGTCGCTGGCGCGAAGTGCCGGCCATGCCCGCTTACAGTACTTGCGCTCCCACGGCGGGCCCGGTATCGACAGGGAGTTTCTTCTCGACCGCGGCCGGCTACTCGTCGTTCCTCTGGGCTTGCCCTCGGTGGCCCGAATGGAACTGGCTCACATGGCTGAGGAGGGAGACGTGCAACAACAGCTGCTCCGAGCGGTGTTGGGCGGCATGTCGCGCTTCTCGTCGCTCGGTCCACCGACAGTTCTCGACTCCGCGCCGCCGGGCAGCGGATTGCCGTCGCCGGAAAAGGCGACCGAGTTGGCTGCCAACGTGACACCGGAAAGCCAGTTACGCCATGCTGCGGCGCTCCAAGGTGACACCCAAACGGGGACCGCATCGATTGTTCTGCCGACGCGCTTTAGCACGAACGCGGAGGACCTTGCGGGTCTGATCGAGTACGCGTATCGACTCCCGGGCCTCGTCCGATGCCGATTTGTCCCGCCCGGCCCAGATTCACCAACCCTTGCCGTCGTCTGACCTTCCGCCGGGCGATCTTCGATCCGTCGCCGACCGCACCCTTGCGGCCGAGGCGCCGCCGGGGTAAACTTCCTTTTGATTCGCAAGCTAACGGTGTCATTCCGTCGTATAGCAATTGTCGGGATGGAAGGGGGAGATTGTGGCGCCTTCAGGTCCGACCGGAAAGTGTCGGACGCTCGAAGAGGACTCGCGCTATGGACTCCACGGCGACCGCCCGGGAAGCAAGTCCCGCAACGGCACACCACCGCGACGACGCAGAGCCGCGTAATCTCGGCCGCTACCGGGTGCTGCGCCGGCTCGGCGACGGTGGGATGAGTACGGTCTACCTCGGCTACGACCCCGAGGCGAATCGTCCCGTTGCACTCAAGCTGTTGGCCGACCACCTGGCGGGCGACCGCGGGTCGATCGATCGATTTCAGCGCGAAGCCCGACTCGGACAGAACCTGCAGTTCCGCCATCTCGTCCGCACCTTGGGATGCGAACGGGACGCCCAGACGGGCCGTCCGTTTTTAATTCTCGAATATGTGGACGGGCCGAGCTGCCAATTCCTGCTCGACCGGACCGGCCCGCTGGCAGTCCGCGACGCCGTCCGGATCATCCTCGACATGGCCTTGGCGCTGGAGTTCCTTCACGCCCGCCGCCTGGTTCATCGCGACATCAAGCCCGGCAACATCCTGCTGACGACCTCCGGGGTAGCGAAGCTCGGGGACCTCGGACTTGCCAAGCCAATGGATGAGGACAGCGAACTCACCGGGCTGCACCAGGGGTTCGGCACGTCGTGGTACATGCCGTACGAACAGGTGCTGAACGCGCGGTTCGTGGACGGCCGAAGTGACATTTTCGCCCTCGGCGCGACGTTGTATCACCTGTTGACGGGGGCGGTGCCGTTCCCCGGCGTCAACCACGCCGAGGTGGTGTCGAAAAAGCGCCGCGGCGAGTTCCGGCCGGCGAGCGAGTTGAACCCGTCGGTCCCGTCCGACCTGGACGCGATCCTGCGGCGAATGCTTGCCCGCGACCCCCGCCGGCGGTTTCAGTCGGCATCCGAGCTGGTCGCCGTCCTCGAACAGTCGCGGCTGGCCGACAGCCTGCCGAGCTTCGTGGACGTGGAATTGGCGATGCGCGACCCCGAGGCGCGATCGCGGCTGAGTTCCGGCTCGCAGAAGACCAGCCCCGATCTGCGGCTTTCCGAGCCGCACGCGGATAAGGAGCTGAACGCGCATTCGCCGGCGATCGCGCCGTCGGAGGTCTGGCATCTGCGGTTCCGCGATCCGAACGGCCAGTGGTATACGCGGCGGGCGACGACGAACCAGATCCTCCACGGTTTGCGCGAGGGGTTCTGGCCGGTCGGCACCGAGGTCGCCCGCGGCGGCAGTCGTCAGTTCAACTCGTTCGGCGTTTATCAGGAGTTCCGCAAGTACCTCGCCGGGCCGACACCCGCAGAGATTCCCCCGCTCGAACGGGAAGCAGGATTATCTCTGCAGCGGCAGTGGCAAGTGCTTTTGTCTACGGGTTTCGGCGTCGGGCTGTTGGCGGCCGCGTCGTTGGCGACGGTCTTACGGCTTTTGCTCTAGCGTGTGCTCGCCACGCTCCACCCACTTCCCGCGCCTTCTGGTCGTCTGTGCCGCGCTCTTGTGGAGCCTGAGCGGCGCGTTCACAAAAGTCCTGCGCGAACCGACCTTTCTTCACCTCGACGAACCGCAGCCGCACGCACTTCAGCTCGCGTTCTATCGCGGGTTCTTCGCCGCACTGTTTCTGCTCCCAACGCTCAAGCCGTCCGAATTAAGTTGGCGACCGGCAATGGCCGGTATGGTCCTGTGTTTCGCTGCCATGAACGCCTGTTTCGTCGTCGCGATGGCGCTCGGTCAAGCAGCGAATGCAATTTGGCTGCAATACACGGCGCCGCTCTGGGTCTATCTCGCCGGGCGCCTGTGGTTCGGCGAACGGGCCGAGGCTCGGAGCACGGTGGCGGTCTGCCTGGGCGCGGTCGGCGTCTGTGTGATCGTCGCCGGCGATTGGGCAACCCGTGGCGCGGATGAACTCGGCGTCGTCGCATTGGCACTAGCGAGCGGCATCACATACGCGGGCGTTCTGATCTGGCTGCGTGTGCTCCGCGGCGCCGCGGGCAATTGGCTGACGTTTCTGAACCTCGCGACCAGCGCGATCGTGTTGCTCCCAATCCTCTGGTGGGCCGACGTGCCCTTGGCCGTGACGCCCGCGCAGGCGGTGTGCCTGTTCCTGTTCGGCTCGGTGCAGATGGCGCTGCCGTATTTACTCATGGCCCGGGCGCTTCGCGACCTGAGTGCGTCGGAGGCGGGGACGCTGACGCTGTTGGAGCCGTTGCTCAATCCCGTATGGGCCTACTTGCTGTCGCCGGCGACGGAGACGCCGTCGTGGCCGACGGTCGTCGGCGGCGCGGTGATCGGTGCGGCGTTGGTGGCGAGGTATTGGCCGTTGAAGAACGGACGCTATTTAATAAGTCGCAAGCGGCTTTAGGCTTCGCCCGACAGACCGAGCACGTCTTCCATCGTGTACACGCCGGCGGGGCGGCCGGCGAGGAACTTTGCGGCCTGGATCGCGCCGCGGGCGTAGCAGTCGCGGGCGTGGGCCTTGTGCGACAGTTCCAAGGTCTCGCCGAGCGTGCTGAAGATGACGTTGTGCTCGCCGACGTTGTCGCCCACGCGAACGGCGTGGATGCCGATCTCCTGCCGCGTCCGCTCGCCGGGGATCCCTTCGCGGCCATGTCGGAGTTCCATCGCCCCGCCCTCGCCCTGGAGGATTTTCGCGAGGGCCAGGGCCGTGCCGCTCGGCGCGTCCTTCTTGAAGCGATGGTGACGCTCGACGATTTCCATGTCGAAATCGCGGTCCCGCAGCATTCGCGCGGCGTCGCGCACGAGCCGCATCAGCACGTTGACCGCGAGACTCGTGTTCGGGGCATGAAGTACGGCCGTCTCGTGGGCGGCCTCGGCGATCTTCACGCGGTCTTGCGGCGTATGGCCCGTCGTGGCGATGAGTATGGGAATCCGCCGCGCGACGCACACGGGGAGGACCGCCATAGTTCCTTCCGGCGTCGAGAAGTCGATGAGCACGTCCAGCCGCGTATTCAGCGGCAGTTCGCCGATCACCTTTAGCCCGAGCGTCCCCACGCCGGCCAACTCGCCCGCGTCGCGTCCCAACAGCGGGTGCGCCGGAGTCTCCAGTGCGGCGGCGAGATTCACGTCCTTGTCCGCGTGGGCCACGTCGATGACCCGCAGGCCCATCCGGCCGCACGCCCCGTTAACGCCGAGGGAGATTTTCATGGATGTTCCTCAATCGCCCGCACGATCGCGTCAGCATCGTTGGCGACGGGCGTGGGGCGGTTGGCGAACGCGGCCTGGCCCGCGGCAGGTTTCGCGTCGGTATGATACGTGACCGTCGCGTTCGGGTCCTTCAGCTGATGGCCGGTCAGGATGCAGACGACGCGCTCGTCCGCCCCAATCACACCCTCGCGCCGCAAAAGGCGCGCGCCGGCAACGCTCGCTGCCGACGCCGGCTCGCAGCCGAACCCGCCCGCGCCGACCTGGGCCTTCGCGTCGAGGATCTCGGCGTCGTTCACCTCGCGCACGACACCGCGGGTGAACTCCAACGCCCGCAGCGCCTTGGGCAGGTTGACCGGTTGATTGATCTCGATCGCGCTGGCGAGCGTCACCGCTTTCTTTCCGGCCGACGCGAGTCCGGCGTAATGTCGCTCGATGATCTTACGCTCCGGGGCGCCGCCGTTCCAACGCAACGACTGTTTTTCGACCAGTTGATAGAACGTGTCCGCGCCCGCCGCGTTGATCACGGCGAACCGGGGCACCCGCTTCACCAGGCCGAGGTGCGATAACTCCATGAACGCCTTGCCGAAGGCACTGACGTTGCCGAGGTTCCCGCCGGGCAGGACGACCCAATCGGGAACTTCCCAGCCGAGCGCCTCGAGGACGCGGAACATGATCGTCTTCTGGCCTTCGAGCCGGAAGGGGTTGAGGCTGTTGACCAGATAAATGCCGAGCCGCGGGGCGACCTCCTGCACGCGGGCCATCGCGTCGTCGAAGTCGCCGGCGATCTGGAGCGTGAGCACGCCGTGGTCGAGGGCCTGCGCCAGTTTGCCATAACTGATCTTGCCGCTGCCGATGAAGACGATCCCGCGCATGAGGCCGGTCGCGGCACAGAAGAGGGCGAGTGAGGAGCTGGTGTTGCCGGTGCTCGCGCACGCCGCCCGCCGCGCCCCGACCATGCGGGCGTGCGTGAACGCGGCGGTCATGCCGTTGTCCTTGAAACTGCCGGACGGATTCATCCCCTCGTACTGCAGGAATAGCCGGCCGGCGTTCGTCCCGACGTATCGGCCGACCTGGTCCGCCCGCTGCAGCAGCGTCTGCCCTTCGCCGATAGTCGCGATGTGATCCGATTTGGCGAACGGCATCAGGTCGCGAAACCGCCAGACGCCGGAAAAGTCGAGCGGGTCGGTGCGGCGGGCCCACCGGGCTTCGATGTCGCGCAGCGATTTCGGCGGCGACAGTCGGTCCCAGTCGTAAGCAATGTCGAGCAGCCCGCCGCAGCGCGGGCAACGAAAGGCGATCGAATCCAGGGCGACCGCGGTCGCGCACGCGGGATCGATACAGCGTTGACAGGCGAATTCCGGCATAGGGCACGCGGGCGGGTAGTCGGACGGTAATGCCTCTACTCTAGCAGACGCCCCGAGGGGCGACTAACGGGACTGATCGTCGGCGGCGACGGCACGCGCCACTGCCGCCAGTCGGCCACCGCCTCGCGGGCGAACTGTTCGGTAAATGCGGTGGCGCCGTCGGGCGTGAGATGATAGCCGTCCGCGGTATTTGCGTCAGCCAGCCACGTCCGCGCGTTGACGACGCTCAGCCCCCATTGCTTCCGCCAGCGGGCGAGCAACGCGTCAGCGACCGCCGCGGTGGCGGGCGGATACCAGGCGCGGAATTCGCTCGCCTCGGGCATCCACAAGAGGGCGGTCGGGATTCCGTGCTCCGCGCAGACGGCGAACGTGTCCTCGGCGGCGCGCACCATCCGCGGGTCCAGCTCGGGGCGAGCGAGGGCATGCGTAAACTCCGCCCGGGCGTTATTCACGCGCTCGAGTCGCTCGGACTCGTCGTGGTTTCCTGGACCGGGTTTCCAGCCCCAGCCGTCGACGGACGTCCAGTTGTGATCGATCCGCTGCGTGTTGCCGTGCCACCCCGGGACGAGCAGATTGCGGAAGATGAAGCGATGCGCGTGAAGCGGGCTCCACCGCGCTTGTCGCACGCTCCGCGCAAATCGTTCCGGGTCCAGTGTGAACGGTCCGATGAGTCCGGCCTCGGCGCGGCTCAAGCGGTTGGCGTCGATGCGGCCCTCTTCGAGATAGTCCTCGTGGGCGAGCAGGTGTGGCGGGAAAAACTCGCAGACGACCGCCGCCGGACGAACGCCCGCCCGCAACCAGCGGTCCATCATGAGTCGCTGCATCAACGGTCCGGCGCCGACCATCCCGCCGTTAAATAGCAGCGGCTCCGCCGGTGGGGCACGTTCCGTAATTCCCGAAGGCCGTAGTCCCAGGTATACGCGCGAACTGCCGAGGACAAGGATCATTGGCGCGTCCGGCCGTTCCGCCGCCCGCGCGCGATATCGCGGCACTTTCTGATAGAACTCCGGGTCCCGCAGCGAATCCGGGCCCCACTCCAGCACGAGCGCGACGGCGATCTGGCTCCCGACCAACAATGACAGCGTCAGGATGATCGTTACGCGAACGCGGTCGCGGATCACGACGCGGGCCGCTCGGGTGCAAGTCTTGGCAAATCGTCGGTAGCTGGAACCTGTCACCGGGCCAATTCCTCGCCGCGGCCTGAATCAGAACTGAAAGTAGATGAACGTCTTGCCGGCGTCCGGCGCCAACAGGAGAGCCAGATTCAGGACGACGACGTACCCGCAAGCGAGCGCCGGCGCCGGCAGGCGCGGCGACCATCGCCGCCAACCGCCGGTCGCACCCATCGCATGTGCGATCGCCATCACGCCCAAGAGCACCCACAGGCTCAATCCCGGCAGCGGACTTCCCTTGCCGGCAACAACGCCGAACAGCCGCGCAATCAAGGCCTCCAATCCGCCCAGTGACATCGCACGGAAGATGACGAATCCGAAGCAGACCGAGCCGAACGTGATCGTTACGCGCAGCGCCGTACCGGGGGCCGTTCGCAGGGCCGCGTCGAGGTACGGCCGCGTTCCTGCGAAGACGCGGAACGCACGGTGGCCGATCAGGAGGAGCCCGTTGTACATTCCCCAGACGACGAAGTTCCAACTCGCCCCGTGCCACAGTCCGCCGAGAGCCATCGTCAGGAACAGATTGCGGGCCGTGTGCCATTCGCCATCGCGGCTGCCGCCCAGCGGGATGAACAGGTAATCGCGCAGCCAGCTCGACAGCGAAATATGCCACCGCCGCCAGAACTCGGCGATGTTCGCGGACAAGTACGGCATGTTGAAGTTCACCGCGAGGCGATAGCCCAGCAGATGGGCCGAGCCGAGCGCGAGATCGGTGTAGCCGGAGAAGTCGCAATAGACCTGTGCGGCATAGGCGAGCGCCGCCATCCACACCGCCGACGACTTGAACGCCGCGGGGTCCGCAAACACGGGGTCGGCGAACTGCGCCAGATGGTCCGCGATCGCGAGCTTCTTGAACAAGCCCACTACGATCAACTGCAGGCCGACGTGGATGCGGAACCAGTTCCACCGCTTCCGGCGGCGGACCTGCGGCAAGAAATCCGCCGCCCGCACGATCGGCCCCGCGATCAGGTGAGGAAAAAACAGAATGAACAGCATGAAGTGGCCGAGACTTCGCTCCGCACGGATCTTGCGGCGGTAAACGTCGATCGTATAGTTGATCGCCTCGAACGTGTAGAACGAGATGCCGATCGGCAGGATCACGTCGAGCAGCCGAAACCGCGCCGAAACGCCGGCCGCGGCCAGTGCCGATTGCAGCGACTCCAGGAAAAAGTTGACATATTTGAAGTAACACAGCAGCCCGAGATTCATCAGGAGGCTGCTCACGAGCAGCAGTCGTCGTACCCGCGGCGCGGCGATCGCGTCCATCGCACGGGCGGCGAGATAATCGATGACCGACGTGGCCGTGATTAAGCACGCGAGCCAGTGATTCCAACTCGCATAAAAGTAGAAGCTGGCCCCGAGCAGCAACCAGACGCGGACGCGCGCCCACGGCAGAAGCCAGTAGACGGCGAACACGCCGGCGAAGAACAACAGGTACTGCCACGAACAAAAGTGCATGGGGCCCGTCCTGGCCGGCCAATCTTCTTAAGGGTCGTAAACCGGCGGCCGCCAGTCGCGCCAGTGCGGCAGCACGTCCCGGACGAACCGCTTCGTGAACGCGACCGCCCCGTCGGGCGTCAGGTGAAACCCGTCGCTGAAATTCTCGTCCGAGAGCCACGTCCTCGCGTTGACGATCGTCACGCCGTGTGCGACTTCCCAGTTCGCGAGCAGCGCCGCCGCGACCGCTTCCGTCTCCGGCGCGTACCAACGCCGAAATTCGCTCGCCTCGGGCATCCAAATCACCGCCGTCGGGATCGAGTGTCGCCGGCAGACGACCAGCAGATCTTCGAGGGTCCGGACCGCTAAGGGCCCGAACCGCCCGCGCTCCATGCCTCCGCCGTAGTGGTTTTTCACCAGACGCATGATGGAGGCACGAACCGCGGGATCGTCGGAACGTTCCTTCTCCGATTGCCAGCCCCAGTGGTCCATCCCCTCCCAGACCGAACTCAGCCGCCGGTTGAAGGGGTCCCAAGGTGCCACCGTCAGGCCGCGCAAGACGAATCGCTGACCGTACGCCGGAACGCGTCGGGCCTCCCGCCACGCCGAACGAAGGCGGTCCGGCTCGGCGGCGTGACGAGTCACGACCTCGAGGTCGCGAAGATTCAGCCGGTTCGCGGCAATCCGTTTTTCTTCGTCGCACCAGGCGCCGTCCGCGAGCAGCGGCGGCCAGAACTCGATCAGGACCGCGTCCGGCCGCTCGCCGTTCCGCAACATCCGGTCGAGCGCGAGCAATTGCAAAAGCGGTCCGGCCCCGAGAATTCCGCCGTTGAAGAGCAGCGGCTCCGCCGGCGCAGCGACCGAGTCTGCCAGCGCTTGCACCCGCAGACCCGTGTAGACGCGCGAACTGCCGAGGGCCAGCACGAGCGGTGCGCGCGGTCGCTCGCCGTGCCGCATATGCAGTCGAGCAAGTTTGAGGTAGAACTCGGGGTCGCGCAAACGCGGGGTCGCCCACTCGATGGCGACGAAGAACGCCACTTGGCTCAATGTGAACGTAACGGCGAACCAGCCGACGGACCGTCGCGCCCGACCGTTCGCCTTGTTGCGTTTGCCGAAGGTGTGCAGGTCCGTCCGCATGGCCCCGGTTCAGAACTGGAAGTAAATGAAAGTCTGCCCCGCGTCCGGAGCGAGCAGCAGTGCGAAGTTGAGCACCGCCGCGTACCCGCATCCGAGGACGGGCGCGGGCAGGCGTGCCGACCAACGACGCCAGACGCCCCGGGATCCCACGGCGTGCGCGACCGCCATGACAGCGAGTAGCACCCACAAGCTCAGCCATGGTAGCGGGCTGCCCTTCCCGACCGCCGGCGCGAACATCCGGCCGAGGATCGCCATCGCCATGCCGACCGTCTGCGCCCGAAACCACACCCACCCGCACAGCACGGCGACGAAGGTCAACCCGACGCGGGCCGCCGTACCCGGGAGGCCCGACAGCGCCGTGACGAGTGCGGGTCGCTCACTCGCCCACGATCGGAACGCCCGATGCACGCCGAGGAGCAGGCCGTGGTAGACGCCCCATACCACGAAATGCCAACTGGCCCCGTGCCACAGGCCGCCGAGGGCCATCGTCAGCAACAGGTTGCGACACGTCTGCCATTCGCTGCCGCGGCTGCCCCCCAGGGGGATGAAGAGGTAATCGCGCAGCCAACTCGACAGCGACATGTGCCACCGCCGCCAGAACTCCGACACGTTGGCCGCGATGTACGGCATCTCGAAATTCTTGGTGAGGTGGAAGCCGAGCAGGTGGGCACAGCCCAGGGCCAGGTCCGTGTACCCGGAAAAGTCGCAGTAGATCTGAGCGGCGTAAGCGATCACCGCCGTCCACACGGCCGACGATTTATATCCGCCCGGGTCAGCGAACACGGGGTCCACGAACTGCGCCAACTGGTCCGCGATCACCAGCTTCTTGAACAAGCCCATCAGGATAAACTGCAGGCCCAGGTGAAAGCGCTGCCAGTCCCAGCGTTTCCGCCGACGGACCTGCGGCAAAAAATCCGCCGCCCGCACGATCGGCCCGGCGATCAGGTGCGGAAAGAACAGGATGAAGAGCATGAAGTGGCCGAGACGCCGCTCCGCGCGGATCTTGCGGCGGCAGACGTCGATCGTGTAGTTGATCGCCTCGAAGGTGTAAAACGAGATGCCGATCGGCAGGATCACGTCGAGCAACCGAAACCGCGCCGACAGGCCCGCCGCGGCCAACGTGGCTTGCAACGACTCGAGGAAGAAGTTGACGTACTTGAAGTAACAGAGCAGCCCCAAGTTCATGAAGAGGCTGGCGACGAGCAGGAAACGACGTATTCGCTCCGACGCGGTTCCGTCCATGCCGCGGGCGATCAGGTAGTCCATGAACGTCGTCGCGCAGACGATGCACGCGAGCCAATGGTTCCAGCTCGCGTAAAAGTAGAAGCTCGCCGCGAGCAGCAGCCAGACGCGGACGCGGTTCCAAGGCAGAACCCAGTACGCCACGAAGACGAGCGCGAAGAAGAGCAGGTACTGAATCGAACAGAAATGCATGGGACTCCGTTCCCCAATCAGCGCAAATCCGCACCTGGCTTAGCACGTCGACCGCCGACCGGTCAATCCCGGCTGCGGTAGGCGCGCGAAGATGGGAATCAGAGAGGGACGAGGTAAGTCCCGGCCAGACGATCGTGCAGCGTCCGCGACGGTCGACGGATCGCCAGCACGAGATATGCCAAGACGAGGGCGACGGCCAACCACCATAATCCCGACTGGACGAAATAAAACTGCGGGACGTACGTCTTTGCGAGAATGCACGCCCAGAGGAGGGCGACGACGGGTGACCAGACGAGCAGCGACCGCCAAGCGCACTGCCAGCGCGCGGCCTTGCGGCCGTCCGCCCGCACGAGTGCCAGTCCCATGAGCCGGAGCGTAAGTCCGCCGCGTGTCAGGAATGACCAAACAACCCACGCCGCCGGCGCCGCCGCGAGCAGCAGGAAGATCGCCGCGCTGTACATTTCGAACACTTCCCGGAACGGGTGAATCCAGCCGCGGACTGGCGGCCGCTGGTCCCCGACCGACGCTCCGACCCGCACGGCGACTTCCGTTAAGTCTTGACGCTCAATGTCCTCGTCCCACGGGATGACATGTTCGAGCGACTCGAACACGAGCCGTTCCGGCCGGTTCGCCTGATTCGCGCGGTGCAGCAGGTGATTGCGGTCGGCGATCAACTGCGCCGTCACCCGATCGGCCAGCGTCCCGTCGGGGTCGAGAGACGCGAAGTGACGGCGGAGGTCGGCGTCGGCGTTCGGATCACGCGCGACCCGCAGGGCCGCTTCCCCCTCGTTGACCTGGATTCGCACGACGAGCAAGTCCAAGACCCCGAACAGGCCGCTGGCGATGAATATCCAGAGCAGGCCGACGGCGAGTAGCGTCCCTTGTATACCGAGGTGTGCGACCCGAAGCGATCGTGTGGTCTCGGTCGGGCGGTCGTGAGTGTCGTGCAGCGCAGCGTGCAGTTCGTCCAGATTTCGGAACGGCTCACCGACGTCGAGGAGTCGATCCAACAGCTTGCCGGCGTGCCGCGGCACGACCGCCCGGATGTGCTTCGGCGCATGGCCCGGCGGCCGCGGCGCGCCTTCGAGGGCCAGGATGGCCGTCTGGCGGACCAACGCGAGCGCTTCGGGTTCGCCCGCCGATGTTGGCGATTCTCCCGGCGGAAAATCGAGCAGGTGCGCGCGGCCGTCCGGCTGCACCCAGACCTGGTCAAGGGACAGCGTCGCCGGCAGGGTGCCGTCGTTACGGGCCGCGCTCAGTTCATCGGTCAGTTCCTCAAGAATGGGCCGCGCCTCCGTCCACGAAAGCGCCGCCGCGGGGGCGACCATGTCCGCGAGGGGGCCGCCGGGTGGCGCGAAGAACGCGTCCCAGCGGGCAGCGGGCACCTCCTCGCCCCCAGCCGTACCGCCGCCCAGCCAGCGCGGCCGCGTCGCCCGAATGAGGTTTCGCCGCGTCGCTGAAAGCTCGGCCGCGTCACTCGGCCGGATCCACACATGAATCCCTCGGCTCAGCGGCGGATCTTCCGCGACAAGGAGTGCTTCGTTCCCTCGCTCCCACAGTACGGCTTTCGTGTGGAAGGCGCCGTAGGAAGGTGCGTATCCGCCGCCGGCGATCGGCTTCGGGGCGTAAGTCGTCCGCCGGGGTGTCAGCCGCCGCGGCCGTCGCACCCAGGGAAGCTGCACGACCCGTGTGCGGCTCACACGCTCGTGTAGCCCGCGGTAACCGTTGTACCGCCGCATCCCGCCCAGCAGCACTGCGACACAGACCGCCCAGCCGATCAGCGTCGGTCCCGCGGCCCAGTCGAACCAGTACGCGAACGGCAAGTAAGCGTTCGCGAGCAACACGAACACTGCGGTCCGCAGAGCGACCCGCGGCCACGGCGGCGGCTCCGTGCCGTCCGCGGGGCAGACGCGCAGCCGAAGCAGAAACTTTCCCAGCGAATATCCCAGCCACGCTTCCAATATGGCGAAATACAGGAATTCCTCGGTCAATTCGACGGTCACCCAAAACGACTCGTTGAACAGTTCCACCGCTCCGGGTCCTCGGATGAGCCAGACCACCAGCCGAATGAGCATCTCGGTGGCGAACAGCAATGCGGCATCGATCAGATAGGCCGCGAACCGCAGTCCGAGCGCCCCCCGCGACATGGCGCTGGGCACCAGCGCCCGCAACGCCTCATGCAACTCGTCGAGCGACGACCAGCGGCGGTCACGGCTCCGCTCCAACCCCTTGAGAATGATTCGCTCCAGCCGTCGAGGCACGTCGCCCCGCAACTCGCGCGGCGGCCGCGGGTCTTCCGAGATGATCTTGGCGACGACCGTCGTTGCGTTCTCGTGCTGGAACGGCGCCTGGCCGGTCAGCAAGAAATACAGGGTCGCGCAAACGGAGTAGACGTCGGAGGCGTAGTCCACCTCGAGACTTTTGATCTGCTCCGGCGGCGCGTAGAGCACCGTCCCGAGGAACGCCCCGGTCTGCGTCAGATTTCCGGCCTGCGCGAGCGATTTCGACAGGCCGAAGTCGCCGACTTTCACCCGGCCGTCAGGAAGCAGGAAACAGTTTGACGGCTTCACGTCGCGATGGACGATGCCGAGCCGGTGCGCCTCCTGCAAGCCTTCGATGACGTCGAGAATCTTGGCGACCGCGTCCTGCGGCGGCAGCGGCCCGCGCTCGTCGACGAGGTCTTTGAGCGTCGTGCCGGGCATCAGTTCCATGACGATGTACGGCCGGCCGTGCTCCTCGTCGGCCGTCAGGACGAAGACGCACCGCGGGTGCGCGATCAAGCTGGCGAGCTGGCCCTCCTGGCGGAACCGCTCCAGGGATGTCGAATGTCTGACGAATTGTGGCGAGATGAGTTTTACTGCAACGCGTTGGCCGCCCGCGGTCGATTCGGCCTCGTATACGGCGCCCATGCCACCGGAGCCGAGCAGCCGAAGCAGTCGGTAGCCCCCGACTTCCTGTGGGACGTCTTCGGTCGCGGTGTCATCGCCGGCGCCGGCGCGGGTGTGCGTCTCCCCGTACGCCAGCGTGGCCGCGTGCGGCGATGCGTCGGGAGCGGCGCCGGGCGAGTATGAAACGGTCATCGCGGCGGGCAGCAGGACACCGCAATAGGCGCAGAATTTCGGCGGCTCGCCCGTGTACTCGAGCGTCTTGCGACAGTGGCCACAGACGATCGACATTTAGCGCATTATGCGCGCCATGAGGCGAGCGTCGAGGCGTAAGCCCGACGTGAAAGCGCGCAAACGCCGTGGTGCTTTCACGT
>DATJGQ010000470.1:0-2499 GCA_035494815.1 Gemmataceae bacterium | reverse complement strand
GACGTTGACGCGCTTGACCTTGATCATCGCCTTGCCGCCGGCGACCGGTTTCAGCCGCACGCCGCGGTAGCCGAACGCGTCTTTCGGGTACTCGTAGCCGTGGCTCTTGACGTGAAAGAAGACCTCCTGTCCCATCAGCCCCGGTTCGAGGAATGCGATGAAGCCGTTGGAGTCGGTGTAGTACTTGACCTCGTTGGTCGTTTTCAGCTCGACCAGCGGCACCCCGCGGCCGGTGTCCTGATCGACGACGCGGATGGCGAAATAGTCCGCGGGTGCGGCCGTGACGATGGGGCCCAAGCCGAGCACGGCGACAACGACCGCCGGGATCACACACCTTGGGAGAAGGGGCATGGTTCTGTCTCACTGTTTGGCCGCGGATTTCGCGGCAGGCCCGGGGGCGTTTGGGTTGAGGAGGTCGCGCCAGCGAGGCGGCTGAAGCTCGGCGGCCCAGCGGTCGTAGAGCCGAGTCAGCTCCGCAACGACCTCTGGCCGGGCCGCCGACAGGTCATGCGCCTCCGCAATGTCGGACGAGAGGTCGAACAAGCCGGCCGGCTCGCGGGACGGCATGCTCAGCTTCCAATTCCGATGGCGGACGGCCCGCTCGTTCCCGTACCGCCAGTAGAGCGTCTCGTGCGGCGGGGTATCGGTCCGGCCCGTCAGGTGTGGCAAGAGGTTCACGCCGTCCAAGGGCGGCGGGGCCTGCACGCCGGCCGCGGCCAGGGCTGTCGGCAGGATGTCGAGACTGATGACCGGCTTGGAGTACGTGCCGCCCGCCGGGATGTGACCCGGCCAGGAGACGACGAACGGGACGCGGATGCCGCCCTCGTAGACGGTCGCCTTCTGGCCCCGAAGTGGGTCGTTTCGCGCGGCGAGCATCAGTGGGCCGCCGTTGTCGCTCAGGAAGAATAGGAGCGTGTCGCTCTCCAGCCGCTCGGCGCGCAGCTTCGCCGTGACCACGCCGACGGCGTCGTCGAGAGCGCTCGTCATGGCCGCGAGCGTGCGGCGGCCGCCGGTCAGCGTCGGGAACCGGCTCAGGTACTTCTCGGTCGCCTGCAACGGGTAGTGGGTGGCGTTGAACGCCAGGTACAGAAAGAATGGTTCGGACTTGTGCCGGCCGACGAACTCGGCCGCCTCGTGCCCGAACGCGTCCGTCAGGTACTCGGGGTCCGGCACGCGGGTGCGGCCGCGGACGATCGGGTCCAGCGGGATGAACCGGTCCTTGGACGGCTCGGCCATCGGCACGTACGACCGGCCGCCGCCCACGAACCCGTAGAACTCCGAGAACCCGCGGGCCAGCGGGTGGAACGGCGGCTCCTTCCCCAGGTGCCACTTGCCGATCGCACCGGTGGCGTAACCGGCCGCCCGCAGCAAGTCGGCGACGGTCGTTTCGGTCAGGGGCAGGCCGACATCCTTCCCGAGCGACGGGTTGTACTCGTGCCCGTACCGCTGTTGGTAACGGCCGGTCAGGATGCCGGCCCGGGTCGGGCTGCAGACCGGACAAGAGACGTACGCGTCCGTACAGCGGATGCCCGCCTTCGCCAGCGCGTCCAGGTGCGGCGTGGGGATGTCCTTGCACCCTTGAAAGCCGACGTCGGCGGAGCCCATGTCGTCGGCGATGATGACGATGATGTTGGGCCGCCGGCCGTTTTCCGCCGCTGCGGTCAGTCCGGTCAGGAAGAGTAGACCCGCGACCAGTGCGAAGGTCCGGACGAGGCGGCGTTGAAGCGGTGGCATGGCGGGTTCCCGAGGGCGGGTGGCACTGATTCGACCCGCTCGGCCGGCCCGTGTGCAAGGAAAATCGCCGCGGCGGGTCGTGCCCCATATGCTGGCCGTGACCTACGACGCTCGAGCGAGGACACGGACATGCGCCCGGCGACACTCTCCATGTTGGCGGTCGTCTTTTTGGCACAGGCGGCACGGGCCGACGACTTTGCCATCCGCGACGGCGACACGGTCGCATTCCTTGGCGACAGCATCACCGCCGCCCGCGTGTACGGCAAGATCATCGAGAATTACACGCTGCTCCGGTTCCCCGACCGGAAAGTCAAGTTCATCAACGTCGGAATCGGTGGCGACACAGCGGCCGGCGGACGGAAGCGACTGGAGCGCGACGTCTTCGCCAACAAAGTGACGGTCTTGACCGTCGCTTACGGCGTCAACGACATCGGCTGGGGCCTCAAGGCCGACTCGGAGCACAAGCAGCTTTACCTCGATTCGATCCGCGGCATCGTCGAGGCGTGCAAGGCGCACGGCGTCCGCGTTTTCATCTGCTCGGCCGCCGTGACGGCCGAGGACCCAGACAAGGCGGAAAACGGCTTTCTCCAGAAGATGTGCGACGAGGGCATGGCGCTATCCCGATCGCTGGGCGGGGGCGCCATCGACGTGCAGCGGGGCATGCGGGCGATCCAGCGGAGGGTCCTGGCGGCGAACGAGCATGTCGCCGAGAAGTCGAAGCACACTACCCTGCACGCCACCGACGGCATCCACCTCAACGACCTC
>DATJGQ010000469.1:0-5531 GCA_035494815.1 Gemmataceae bacterium | reverse complement strand
GAGGTCGTTGCGGTCGTTCCGCAGTTCCTGTCGGTCGCGGCTCACGCGCTGCTCGTCGTCCCGCAACCGTTGGCGGTCATCCCGCAACTCGCGATAGTCGCGGGCCCGATCCTCGGGATTGCGGTCGTTGCGCAGGTCTCGGTAGTCCTGTCGAATGTCCTGGCGGTCCCGCTGGACGCGGCGCTCGTCGTCATGCAGGCGGCGCTCGTCGTCGCGGACCTCGCGGCGATCCTCGCGGATGTCGCGGTCGCGCGACCAGTTGTTTTCCCGGTCGCGATCGCGGTTCAGGTCGCGGCGGAGGTCTTCACGGTCGTTCCGCAGTTCCTGTCGGTCGCGGGCCACCCGTTGCTCGTCGTCCCGCAGTCGTTGCCGGTCTTCGCGTACCTCGCGATAGTCGCGGGCGCGGTCCTGCGGGTTGCGATCCCGGCGCGCGTCGGCGAGGTCGCGCCGCAATTCCTCGCGGTCCCTGGCGACGCGGCGCTCGTCGTCACGCAGCCGGTTGACGTCGTCACGGATCTCGCGCCGGTCTTCGCGGATGTCGCGCTCGCGGGCCCAGCGGCCGTCGCGGTCGCGCCGCCAGAGGTCGTCGCGATCGCGGAAGCTGGTCAGGTCGTTGCCGTCGCGGCGCTGCTGCTGCAGCCAATGAATGCGGTCCGACAGATCCTGGCCGTGGATGCCGTCGTGCGTCCAGCCACTGACAGTCTGACCGAGTCCCCGGCTGAGCGGGTTGTCCGTCGTAGCAGGGGTGTTCAGGCGGCCGATGTCCGGAAGTGCGGACCCGAGGTTGAGCCTGGGCGTCGCGGCGCCACTCGCTGTGGACGGGTCATCGCCCCGAACGGCACCGGCTATGACCAACGGCACGGCGACGGCCAGGAGGTAGCGAATCTTCTGCATTGCGGCTCTCCTTTGGACGGGATTGCCCATCGGAGGCCCCGGCCGCGACTCCTTCACGGAACGAAGGGCACGGGCGAATAACGCACAATGCGTTATTCGTTAAAAGGTTAGGTCAGGAAGCTCGGTTGTCAAAGACGTCCGATCGTCTGTCAGAGCTCCGAGTTAAGGGAATTCTTGCGGTACGAAAAAGGCGGCCAGCATGTGACAGGGTCGACACGCCAATCGGCGGCGCTCGTGTAGGCACGGCCCACAATGGTCGCCGATGGGAGTGGCCGACCATTGTGGGCCTACGTCCGCTCCCATTAGAAATCACCAACCGGACCTCCCTCGCCGGGCTGCAGCGCGCTCCACCAGACCGCGGCCGGCGTGCTGACAGAGAGCGATCGCAAACAAACTCGAGAATGCGTCGGTCGTGCAACCGGAGATGCGCACCATGACGCGGACCGAAGGACGTCTGCCTGACATAGCCGGCCGGACGAAGGCTCGGCTCGGTCCGCGAAATCTCCCCAGGCTGGTGCTCGTGGTCGGGACGCGGTTGGCCGTCAAGCTATGACGGCCGCGGCGCCCGCGATCGATTCTCCGGTGTTGCGGTTGCAGATGCCAAACGGCGGCCGCGCGACTTTCCACGAAAATCATTTCCAGAAACGGCAACAACTTGCTGAGTCGAACGAGCCGAAAAGACGCCCGGCACGGCTGTGGGCCGTCGCAACGGCTGGGCCGACGGGCGCTGGTCTGGCAACTGATTAGGATGCCGGCTCGTTGAAGTAGCAGCGACTCAGATCGAAGCCCGTTGCCGAAGTAGAAGCACCCACGGATTGCGCATGTCCTTCAGGCACGTTTCCAAAGGCCAGTTGGGTGCCGTTTCGATGAGATGAATCAAAGTCCAGGCGAGCCCAAAACTGTCGTCGCAGGTGACGGGAAGTAGGGCGATGAGACCTTCTGCTTCTTCTTCGGATATCGGTGCGTCAATCCGTTCAAGTGCTTCTTGCCAATCTGCGATTCCATCAGTGTCCTTTGACGAGCTTGGCATCGGTCCCTTGGCTAGCAGATGTGTAACCTCTGAACGGATCACGTTGGCACTCTCACTGTCCTGAGCCGCGAGCACTCAAATGGCATGTTCATAACGTCTCCGGCCACTTCCAGAAGTCAGATTACGAACCGGTGCCGTGGCAGTACGCGTCCCCGTCATGCCAATGCGGATGACCTCCAGCGCCGCGGCGAAAGCTATACGCGCCGCGGCGACTGTTTGAGGCAGAGAGATCTCATGTCAGCCAGCCATTCGGGGGCGCTTGCAAAGTCGGTCATGGTAGACTGAATGTCGCTGGCTCGGAAATTGCAGCGCCAGCTAGGTCCATTGGAGGTACATCGATGAACTGTTCCGGCCGTTTGCTGGTCTATGTCGCCCTGGCTCCCTCACCGGCCGCCCCCGCACTCCTCGCCGCCGATCCCGCCGTCGACGCCAAAGACCGGACCGCCGTCATCAATCGGGCGGTCGGGTACCTGCGGTCGCGCCAGAACGCGGACGGCTCCTTCGCACCTCGGCTCGCCGGACCCGGGGTGTCGGCCGTCGTCGCGGCCGGGCTGATCGGCAACCGCGTCCCGAACGACGACCCGCTCCTCGCCCGGACGCTCGCGTTCCTCGAGTCCAAGGTCCAACCGGACGGCGGCGTCTACGAGCAGAGAATGGCCAACTATGCGACCAGCGTCGCCCTCGTCGCTTTCGCCGGCGCCAATACCGGCGGCAAGTACGACGCGGTCATCCGCAATGCGACGAAGTTCCTTCGCACTCTCCAGGCTGGCGACGACGGCAAACTCGAGTCCGGCGACGTGCGGTTCGGCGGGCTCGGGTACGACGGCAAGTCGCGGCCCGACATGTCAAACACACAGTACTTCCTCGAAGCACTCCAGGCGGCCGGCGTCGGCAAGAACGATCCGGCCGTCCAGCGGGCGCTCGTGTTCGTCAACCGCTGCCAGAATTTGCCGGGCGAGCACAACGACCAGCCGTTCTCGGCCAAGGCGACCGACGACGAGCGCGGCGGGCTCGTCTACAACCCGATCGACCCGGACAAGAATGATCGGGACCGCACCCCTCAGGGCGGGCTGCGTTCGGCCGGGGCGATGACTTACGGCGGGCTCAAGAGCTTCCTGTACGCCGGTGTGACCAAGGACGACCCGCGAGTGCAAGGGGCGATCAAGTGGATTCGGGTCCACTACACGCTCGACGAGAACCCCGGCATGGGCAAGGCCGGGCTGTTCTACTACTACCACACGTTCGGCAAGGCAATGTCCGCGCTGGGCGAGGGGCAGTTCACGGACGCGAAGGGCGTCGCGCACGACTGGCGGCGCGAGTTGTTCGAGGCGCTCAAGAAGCGGCAGCGACCCGACGGCAGTTGGATCAACGATGGCGATCGCACCTTCGGCGAGTCGAACCCGGAGTTGGCGACGGCGTTCGCACTGCTGGCGCTGAGCTACTGCCGGTAAAGTTGGAGTCCCGGCTTTAGGCGGTGTTCGCGAAGACCGGCTATAGCCGGGACTCCAACAAAAACGGTCGCGGCTACTTCCGCCGGGCGTTGATCGTCATGAACTGCGTCCACTTGCCGTCGGGGCCTTGCATCCAACTCGTCAGTACCTTGTGGTTCTTGTCCTTGATCTCGGTCACATCTTTCATCTTGCACATCTTGCCCGGGGCGGTCATGTCCGGACCCTCGGTGTTGAGCGACAGCACCTTGCCGGACGCGTCGAGCGACCCCTCGTAGTGCCAGAGGTGGCCATCCATCGAGCAGACCCAAGTGCCGACATACTTCTTGGCCTTCGGGTCGTAGCCGAGCGTCATGATGCCGGTCATCGGCGTGCCCATCATGTCCGCCTTCATCTCGCTGACGATGAAAAAGCCGCCGAGCGAACGGATGGATTCCGTCCCTTTGCACTTCATCGGCGGTTGCCCGGGGCCCATCGTGGCTTCGGTGTCGGTAACCCATTCGCCTTCCAGCTGCTTGAGCCATTCGTGTTCCTTCTGCGGCTTCGGCATCTGCGGCGTGTCCGCCGCCCAGACGCCGCCTGCCAGAACCAGCGCCACCACAGCCAACGTTCCCGACGACTTCATGGCTTTCCCCCCGCGAGACAAAAGGTGCCGAACCCGTTACGGCCGCTGATGGAGGATATCAATGCCGCCGCCGATGGCACGTGGCAATGTCGGTTGTCGGAAGAAAATACTGCGACGAGCGCCGTCATTTCCGGACCGGTCCGCCCGCATTGTCAGCGGTCCCACCGGTTCCAAGCGAACCACCAGACGGCCGCGGCGACGAGTGGCAGACAGCCGACCACCGCGAAGCCCAAGTCGTAGGAGTGTGTCTCATCGACCAGCCGGCCGAAGAATTTCTGCATCGGCGCACTGGCGAGCCAGCCGATCATGCCCAAGGAGCCACTCACCTTGCCCTGATGGCGGACGCTGACTTCCTGAGCGAGTGAGTAATAGCAAGGGAATAGGCCCAGCGACGCGGCCGCGATCAACAGCAGCTCAAAGAGCAGCAGGTTTCCGGCCGGGGTGTAAGCGACGCCGATGCTCAGCGCCGTCCCCGCCGCGCAGAAGGTGAAGACGAACCAGCGGGCGGTGCCGACCGTCAGACCGAGACGGTGCAGCCCGACGCTCGCTGCGCCGGCGGCGATGCAGCCGACATCCGTCGCAATGTAATACCAGAACGTGAAATCCAGTGCGAACTCCTCGCTGTAACCGCGGCCCTTCTGCAGGAACATCGGCAGCCAGGCGCGGAAGATCTGCCAGCAGGTGTTGATCGCCACGACGACGACGATCAACACGAGTAGTTTCCGGGCCAGGGATCCGGGCGATGCAGCCGGCGAGGTGTCAGTTCGCGGGCCTTCTTCGGCGGGCGGACTCAGGTCCGAGCCGCGCGCCACCGGCAGCCACAAGATCACCCAGACGAACCCGGCCGCACCGATCACCTGAAACGCAAGTCGCCAGCTTCCGGCCTCTTCCGTGAGCATCGCTTTCATGATCTTCGGGGTGATGATCGCACCGATCGATGCGCCGGCTTGCAGTATGCTATTCCCAAACGTCCGCTGGCGTGGCGACAACAGGCGCTGCGTCGTTTTGAGGGCGCACGGCCAGTGGCCGGACTCGAACAGGCCGAGCAAGGTGCGGCAGAGCAAAAGCCCGGCAAACGTCTGGACCCATCCCGTGGCCACCCCCATTGCCGACCACGCCAGCAGTACGGCCGGGTAAAGCCAGCGGACGCCGACGCGATCAGCCACGATGCCGAAAAGAAATGCCCCGCAGCCGAACGCCACGCCGAAGAAAAACTCCAGGTCGCCGTATTGTTCCTGCTTCAGTTGAAACTCGTCCGTCACCCGCACGGCGGCGTTGGCGAGCGTCTGCCGGTCCATGTAATTAACGGCCGTCGCGAGCAACAACAGGACGCAGACGTACCAGCGGAACCAGCGGCCGCGCGATGGGGCGAGGTCACCCACGGGATATCGCCTCCTCAGAATGACGAATTCCCAATGACGAATGACGAAGGAATGACGAATGACGAATGACGAGTCGGCCCTGCACGGCTCCGCTCGTCATTCGTGATTAGGAATTCGTCATTCCTTGGTCATTGGATATTCGTCATTCGTCA
>DATJGQ010000468.1:0-2225 GCA_035494815.1 Gemmataceae bacterium | reverse complement strand
GGATTCTTCGGCGGTTGAGAAGCCGGCGTACTGACGGATGGTCCAGGGGCGGCCCGCGTACATGGTCGCGTAGGGACCGCGGGTGAACGGCGCGACGCCTGGATAACCGCTGTCGATGGCGGCTTCGGGCCCGTAGACATTATCGAGGCGGATGCCTTCGAAGGTTTCGCGCGTCAGGTCCTTGCCGCGCGACTCCTTCGCGGCCAGCGCTTCCCAGTCGGATTTGGTCGGCTTTTCGGTCACGGCGCACGCACTAGCGCGGGAGCGCCGCGACCTCCAGCCTCGTACGGACTAGCAGCGAAGCGTGTCCGCGGCGTACCACTGCCGGGCGCACTGGCCATTCGTCACCCAGCGCGGGAAGGCACGTTCGGGATTGTCGTGCCACCAGTCGTTGTAGCTGTCCTTCTCGAAGGTGCGGTTGTTGTAGAGCGCCCACTCACCCCCGTAATAATAGCCGCCGGTGTCGCCGATGAAGACGTCGCCGGAACCGCCGCCGTGATGCCCTCCGCCGCTGCGGTGGATGACGACGCCGAAGCCGCTAGGCGCGTCGCGGAAGACGCCGAGGCCGCTCGACGACCCATGATGATGATAGTCCTCAGCGGCGGCCGGGGTCGCCGCAACGGCGGAGGCGAGGATGACGGCCGCGGCAAGCATGGATGCTCGCATCTGCTAACTCCTTTTTCCCACCCGGTATGCATGAAGAATACGCCCGCGCCCGCGGAGTTGCATAAGGAAATCATAGTAGTGCTTGTACCGTACCGGGAATCCCGAAAGGGGACGGATAGCCAAGTTCCGCGCTGATAACCGGGCGGTAAGTCCCTGTCGGTTATGGCCGAGTCATGAGCGGCAGCGTCATCATCCGATATGTGAACCCGTGGAAGTTCCGGCGGGATCAGAACGAGCAGCGTGTGCGCGCTCTACGTCAACGCGACGGCGATACCTGTCGGCGGTGCAAGCGGCCGATCCGCTTCGACCTGACCGACGGTCACGACCTCGGCCCGAAGGTCGAGTCGATCGAATACTCGGCCGCTGCCGGCGAAGAGCAGGCGCTCGAAAATCTCTGCCGCACCCACGGGCGCTGCAACTCCAAGCACGGCTGCGACACGGCGGAGGTCAAGGAGCGCGCCCGGATCAAGCACGAAGCGGCGCTGTTCGAATCCTCGCGCAAGAAACGCCGGCGGGCGTAGGACTAACCGCCCCGCCGACGCCAGTTCAGGCCGTCGCCACGCGGCTCGATTGCGAGCGGGTCATCAGCGCCGCAAGGACGGCTGCCGCGATGAATAGCGCGGGGACGTCGCCGACCAGATGGCCGGTTTCCATCGGCGTGCGGAACGATTCCCACGTCATCACGACGGCATGGGCGAGGCTCGACCACACCACGAACCAGATGAGCGAGGCATTCGCGGCCGGGTCCTTGGCAGCGCGGATCATGAAGACGCCCAGGGTGAAATAGACTGCCATGATCATCACGAAATAATCGTTCGCCATCGGGCCGCCCGAGTGCCAGGCCCAGCCGGACGACCAGAGTATCGACAGCGGGTAGAGCGAACAGAAGGCGAGGCCGAAGACGACGAGCGCCGCCGACAGCAACGGGTTCTTGTTGGGCATGGGTTGCATCCTTGCAGTTGGGATCACGCTGGAAGGCACAAGCCGTCGCGGAATGTCGGGGCGCTTTCGTTGCGCCGCCTAAACGAACGCCGGCGGTACGGCCAATCGATTGACCGGCCGTCGCGATAAGTGGAGCTTATGCGCGCAATGCGTTCACCGGGCGGCAAGATAAAGTGGCACAGGAATCCGGGATGAGTGTTGGCGTATTCTTCGCGGCCGCGGTCCTGGCGCAGGCGGCCGACGCACCGGCCGCCCCGGCTCCCGCTCCTCAGGCGGAGCATGGGTACGGCCCGGCGACGCCCGCTCCGCCCGCGGAAGTCGCGACCGTCCAGACGGCGGCGAAGGATTGCTCCCCGAAGAACCCCGATCCAAACGGCGCGATCGTGGTCTGCGTCGAGAGGCCGAACGGCTATCGCATCGATCCGGACGTGCTCAACGCCAAGAAGGCGAAGCGGCAGGCGGACACCGGCGGTCCGCGGCCGCCGGAGCGATATGCCGACACGAGCTGCTCCGTGGTCGGATCGGGCGGCTGCGCCTTCGCTCCGGCGATCAACGTGCTGGCGGCGGCGATGACCGCGGCGGAGATCGGCGCCCGGCTGGCGAAGGGCGAGGAGATC
>DATJGQ010000467.1:0-2044 GCA_035494815.1 Gemmataceae bacterium | reverse complement strand
CGATGCGGACATCGTACCCGCGGCCGCGAATCAGGTCGGCCGTCCGCGGGTACGCCGCCGCGGCGATGATCGTCGCGCCGACGCGGGCGACGTTCGCGGCCCACGGTTCTTCGGGGGGAACATGGACGAGTTCGAAGCCCCGCAACTCTTGCAAGTCCAGCCACGTCGCATTCACGAGCAACGTTGCGTCGTCGAGCGCGGTCACGGCCGTTTGCAGGTGCAGGCAACCTCCCACCGATACGGGCAGGACGCGGTAGCCGTATCGCCCCGCGATCGTGGCGAGGGCGTCGATCCCCGCGCGATTCGTCCTCGCCGTCGTGCCGGCGAGCAACGTCCGCCCCGCGTGCAACACGTCGCCGCCCTCAAGCGTCCCCGGAAGCTCAACCCGGACCACGTCGCGATACTTGCGAAGTTCCGGCTCGATCCCGGCCGGTTCGCGGCGGCGCGACTCGGTCCCCATCGGCGTCAGGATCGCGACTTCGTCGAGCACGATGGCCGTATCCTCGACGAAGCAACAGTCCGGCAGGTCGCGATTTACGTCGAGCGTGACGACCGTCGCGCCGCACGACCGAAAAGTCTCGCAATAGTCGGCGTGTTGTACGCAGGCCCGGCCGTAGTCGATGGCCACCCGCTCGACGTGCGTGAGCTGGCAGCGATCCATATTCGGCGACGGGACGTGCGTGATGGCGATCATCGTCTCAGCGGTCCGGCGGCCGGTCGATCAGCCGCCGCAGGGCGCCGCGGAACTGCTCGTGGCCGACGAACAGGTCGTCCGGGAAACCGCGATAGGCGAGCATGTCGTCGTAGATGCGTTCCCCGAGGTTGTGGTTGACTCCCTTTCCGGCGAGGTACTGGAGGCGCAAGTTGCGGTCTGAGTTGATGTCGGCGCCCTTGGTCCAGGGCTTTAAGTCGGTCGCCCGGCCGGCGTAAGTGGCAAGTAATTCGACGGCCGAGCCGAGGTTGACTTCCCGCAGCGACCGCGCGACGGACGCGTGGTCGGGCTGGTCGAGTCGGAGTTGAAGTTCATGGACGTCGATCGGCGTCTCGTCGGTCCGGCCGAGCAGGACGACGTCGTAGCCTTTGCCGTTGATGTCGTTGCCCCAGACGGTGCCGCCGGGGAATGCGGCGAAAAACGTCGCGACCTCGCTCTTCACGACGGCCGAGTTGCTCTCGTACAACGGCACCCACTGCGTGACCACGCCGCCCGGGTTGAGCCGCTTTTTGACGAGTTCGAAATACTCTTTCGTGTACAGCGTCGCGGCGCCCTTGACCCACGGGTGGATCGGGTCGGAAGTGATGATGTCGAACTTCTCCCGTGTCGTCAGCACGTAATGCCGGGCGTCGTCGAAGACGACTTCGACCTGTTTGCCGTTGACGGTGTGCGGGTTCTCTTTGTCGATCCCGTCAACGATGTGATAATTCTCCTTGCCGAAATAGGTCGCCACCACGTGCGGCACGAGCGGCTCGAGCTCGCAGATGACGATCCGCTCGATCGACGGGTGCAGGACGAACGACCCGGCCGTGACGCCGGCGCCGCAGCCGACGATCAGCACCGATTTGGGCTTCGGATGCAGGAGCGCAGGAATATGCCCGAGCATCCGCTGCAGCCGCATGTCCTGCGGTTCGCTCGACGCCTCGACCTTGCCGCTGACATGGAAGTTTCGCATCCCGCCCGTTTCTTCGGAGACGGCGACCGACGAATTCATCCCCTCGCCGACATAGAGCGGCTTGATCGATTCGTTGGCGATCTCGTTGTACCGGGCGGGAAGCGAGCGGCCGTAGGCGACGAGCCCCCACGGGATTTCGGGCACCGACCAGGCGAGCACCGCACCGAGGCCGACAATTGCCGACATCGCGAAGGCGCCGGCGGCGCTGAGGGCGGACCCCGCGGAAGCCCCGCTCGGTTCGCGGAACCGGCCGGGCACTGCCGCCAGAACCGCTGCCGTGGCGCACAGGCCGATCAGGACCTGCTGCGCGTGCTGCGTGCCGAGCCGGCCGATCACGATGAGGCTGAATCCGACTGCCCCGACGATCGCGCCGACCG
>DATJGQ010000466.1:0-5628 GCA_035494815.1 Gemmataceae bacterium | reverse complement strand
TGGTTGGTGGTTGGTGGTTGGTGGTTGGTGAACCGGTTCGAAACACCAAACACCAAACACCAAACACCAAACACCAAATACGAACTTACGTCGGTTGCGGGTCCGGCGGCACGAAGATTGGGTCGGAGACCGACCCGGCCGGTTTGGGCGGCAGGAAGACGACGTCGTTGGAAGGCATTGGCAACATTCCGAACCCGAAGGAGGCGCCGCCGACGCCGCCCGGGAACGACCCGGCCGTGAAGGCGATGAAGCTGTCGATCGGGTTGCGCGGGTCCTGGGCGCCGGGGACCGTCGGGCCGAGCACGGGGAACGGGGTGCCGGCCGCGAGTCGGATCACGCCGAGATTGTCAAAGATCTGCACCCGCGGCCCGCGCGACGGCAGGTTCTGTCCGCCGCCGGCCGCGATCAGGTACTGCGCCCGAGCGGTGTCACCGCTCCCGCTGAAGAGGAGGGCGGACACCCCGGCCAGAATCTCGCCGCGGTACTGTGGATCGATCGCGCCGTTGAAGAAGGGCACGTCCGCCGGGCTCTGGTAATTGCCCAACGGGTTGTTCGGATCGACCTGCGTCACCGTGTTCAGGAGCACGGGCCGCATGTTGAGTTCGGAGAGATGCGTCTTGCGGATGACCTGGCCGTTCGCGCCGGATTGCACGGCGTCGGCGAAGACGCGAAGCGGCCCGCCGCCGCTGGCCGGCGTGACGATCACCGCCGGCTGGAACTGCGAGTAAACGGAGGTGGTATATGGGAACGTCGAAGTCTGCAATCGCGCGCCGTTCGGGTCGGAGATAATCGTCCCGCCGTTGTCCGTGGCGTTGTCCACGACGGTGCCGATCGCGACGTTGATGCCGCCGCGGTTCGCAATGTCGCCGCCGACGAAATCGATCCGTTCGGTGTTGCGGAACCCGAGATTGTCGTTCACAAACGCCCATACACGCACGATCGGGCCGCCGCCCGGACCCGGGCCAGTGATCAGCTGGTTGCGGAAGTTCGCCTCGCCCGGCCCGGCCGTCAGCGGCTTCACCACAGGCGTTTGTCCGGCATCGGGCAGTCGGATGAACGGGCCGACGGGGACGTCGGCGGGCATGAAAGCCGGCCGGTTCGTGCTCGTCGCCGGCCACGTCGCATACACCAGCGGCAATTCCTGCGGGAAGTCGTCGAACGTGGGCGGAACGTTGTCCTCCACGTTCGGCGTGTAGGCCAGGTTGCCGTAGTTGTTGAGCAGGTTAGCGCCGACGTAGGAGATCGCGCCGCTGCCGACGGTGAAGTAGCCGTTGAACGTCGTCGTGACCGGCGGAATCAACGTGAACGGCGGCGGCGGGACCGGATTGGGCACGAGCGACCCGGCGAGCGGAATGCCCTCGGCCGCGCCGGGTTGCGGGACACCCTGCGATGCCGGGTAGGGCGTGACCGTGAAGTTCTGGGGGTGGGGAGCGCCGAGGTCTTGCACCACCTGAAGCGTATTCTGATACCCCTGCCCCGACGCCACCGAGACGCCGCCGCGGAAGCTCGTCTCGTATGCCATGAACTGATTGACCAGGATCATCTTCTGATCGCTGAAGTCAAACTTGTAGATCTTGACGTGCGGCCCGCCGCCCGGGCCGGCGCCCAGAATCAGTTCCGCCTTGCCGTCGCCGTCGAGGTCGCCGGTCGCGACATTGACGCCGCCGCGGAACCGCGGGTCGTACGCCAGGAACTCGTCCACCAAATGATCGACAAAGATGTTTCCGTTAACGTCCTGGCGCATCGCCCAGATTTTGATGTCCGGTCCGCCGCCCACACCGGGCGCGGTCACCAGGTAATCCGGGAAGTCGCTCTGCCCGTCCGCCCCGGTGATCTGCTGACCGGTGACCGGGTCAAAGCGGAGGCGGTCGTTAAAACCGGCAAAATTCCCCGTGGCCGTGTGGACGCCGCCGAGGAAGCTCTTGTCGTACGCCAGGAAAATCTGCGTGGTCGTGTCCGTCTGGCCGTCGCTCGCCGGCGGAGTCACGCCAGCGGTCGGGCCAGAACCGCCGAGTGGAATCGGCGACGGGCTGGTCGTGAGCGAGTCGATGCGGTCGACGCGGATAGCCACCAGCGGCGGGGCGCCGAACCCGGCCCCCATCGCCAGATAGCCGTTCATCACCGTCCGGTCCTCGAGCGTGTGGAGGGCGGGTATGGCGTGAATGCTGACAACGCGCTTTTTGCCGTTGGCGCGGTTTGATCGGGCGCTTGGCGACCGGCCAAGCCAAGAACGCAGGTTGGTGCATCTCATGGGCGTGATTCCGAGGTGTAAATCCGAAAAAAGCGTGTATGAATAGCCACCTTAACCATATCCGTACAAACGCGGATCGGTCAAGGACATTGGTGGTAAGGTGGGGAGGTTACGGGGACAGTTCGCCCAGTCCGTGCGATTGTGCGAATCGGACCGGCGGTGCGGTCGGGCCCCGCACCGCCGGTTGTGCAGGGAATCAGCGAACGCTGAATAGGGCGTCGATCTCTGCGTCAGTCAGGTCTTCCTTCCCTTGGGTCGTGTCAATCACAAGGGCGGTTTGGTTCGGCGTGACCCACAGCAGGTAGTTGCCCAGGCGGAACAGGTCGCGCATGCCGGGCTGACGTTCGAGGATGCGGAAGTAAGCCGGCGATTGGGCCTTGACGGTCACGATCGGCATCTTGGCGTCGTAACCCTCATCAATCCAGACGCCGCCGATCTCGAGACACGTCCGACCTTTGATCTTCCGTTGGGCGATCGGCGTGAGACGCGACTGAGCCTTGAGGTTGTTCGCCTCGATGGCGAAATCGACGCCGAGCTTGCCCGCTTGGACCTCCAATTTCGCCCGCCGGCCGAGTGCGGCCTTCGCCTCGTCGAAAGCGAATTTCTTATCGACCGCCTCGGCCAGCAGCTTGCGGTCCTCCCCGTCCTTGCCGAAGCCGCCGCGGAGGCGTGCGCTCTCGAACTGATCCCGACTCTGCGGCAGGTTTCCGGGCGCCGCCTGGACCTGCCGGGCGAAGTCCGCGACCGACGCCGGCGGCGTGGCGCCGCCGAAGCCGCCGCCGATCCCGCCGATCCCGCCGATTCCTCCGCCGCCCGGCTGTAGTGCGAGGGGGCGGCCCGCCGGTCCGCTTGGCGCGCCCATCCCTGCCCCGCGTGCGGTGGACAGGACGGCCGTCGGCGCGTCCGGCACAATCAGGTAGCTCGTGTACGGCGTGGCGATGCCGTACTTCTTGGCGATCGCGGTCACCTCGTCGATGAGCTCCTTTTTCTCGCCGTTGAGACGGACTTGGTCGAGCAGGTAGCCGACCTTGCGCCGGGCCCAGAGGTGTTCGACGAACTCGCGGTCCTCGCCGCCGCGAGGGGCCAGGTTCATTTCGTAGACGTACTCACGCTTCTGGCCGCCGACCGTCCCCGTGAGCGTGATCGCGACGGGCCCCTGCCCCGAATAGCGTCCCAGCACGAGGACCTGGCCGCCGGCGAACAGGTCGGGCAATTGCGGGGGATAAATCTCGGACAGCCGCCCGGCGTCGCCGGCCGTCAGCTTCAGATTGGTCAGGACCGGCTGGCTCACCTTCGCGTACAGGGCACTGGCCTTCACCTCGATGTCCTCGGCGGGCCGAACGTAGGTGCTGACCGCCCGCGTCTGTTCGGCGAGTTGATCCAGCAAGGCCGCGTTGACGTCGTCGCCGACGCCGAAGGTGAAGATTCGCGTGTTGGCAGTGTTGCGGGCGGTGACGTGCTTGAGGATCTTGTCCGGGTTCGTCTCGCCGACCGTCGGCTGGCCGTCGGTGAAGAAGACGATCGTGAAGGTGCGGCCCGAGTCGCTATGCAGCGCTTGCGCCGCCGCCATCGCGTCGTCGATTGCCGTGCCGCCGGACGTGCGGAGGTTATCCACCCACCGCTTGGCATTGTCGATCTGTTCTCGCGACGATTCCACGAGTTGCTCGCGATATTTACCGACCGCAGTGGAGAAGTTAAAAACGGCGAAGCGGTCCTCCGGGTTCATGTTGTCGAGGCAGTGCCGCAGCGCCTTCTTCGCCTGCTCCATCTTCACGCCCGCCATGCTCCCCGACGTGTCGAGCACGAACACCATGTCCCGCGGCTGCACCAAGCCGCGCGACACGTCGAGCTGCGGGCTGATCAGGAACAGGAAATAGCCGTCCTCCGTGCTCAGCGGCCGGTACGTCAACGGCGTGAACCCGACCTCGCCGCGGCCGACCGAGTAGAAGAGTTGGAAGTCCTTGTCGAGCGCGGCTTGTTCGCGATCGAATGTCACTTCCATCGTCCGCTCGCCGGTACGCTGACTGCTGATCGAGTGCGTTGGGCTATAGACGTTTAGCAGCGAGTGCGTCGATTTAATTGTTGCCTTGATCGAGAACTCTTCCAGCGTCCGCGTCGCCTTGCCGTCGGTCTTGAGCGGGTAGACGTACTCGATCAACCCGCCGTCTTCCGGCGCGATCGAAGAATAGCGGAGCGTGAGCTTCTGATCCTTGTGCGGGGGAACCGGGAACACGCGGACGCGCAACAGGTTGTTGTCGATGTATTCGAGCAGCCCCGGGTCCTGCGTGCGGCGGACGATGTCGTTGTAAATCTGCCGCGCCTTCGCCGACTCGACCATCTCCGCGGACTGCTCCTTGCCGTCCACGAGCATCGTGAATTTGTTGACGCTCGCGCCGCGCGGCACCGGGAAGACGTAAGTCGCCTCGAGCGGCCGGTCCGTGTGGTTGCGGAACGACTGTTCCACCTCGGTGACGGCGACCTGATCCTGGATGTCGATCTTGACGCGATGGTTGACCATTGCCAGCGGCGGAAGTTGTCGGTCTTCCGGGATCAACAGCCCGTGGGCCGGCAGAGGGCCGGCGACGGCGAACAGAACGGCGAGCGACAGGAGAACGGTGCGCATGGCAACCCTCGGTGCGCAGGAAGAAGGAGGCGACCTGCCCTACTAGACGAGGGTCAATGCCGGTTCGATTGCGCGGCGAGAAGTGCTATCAGACCAGACGCTACAACGGTTTGATGACGACCACGACGGCCACCTGGCCGTCCCGACGTTCCTGCCGGGCGTCGAGGAATTGCTTAATTTCCTTGCTGCCGAACGGACTTAACCGCTGTGGCTGATAGGGGATTAGCAAGGCCTGCCGGACAAAGGGTCGCGGCTTCGACTTGCTGTCATCAGATTTGTCCAAGCTCGAGCCGGCAGGACGACTCACGGCTGAGAAGACATCCGTGCCGATGTGGTTCAAAAGCTCCTTCTGATCTGTCGGCGGCATCAGGGGCACGATCACCAGTTGATCAAAGATGCCGTCGCCTGGCCGTTTTTCCTCCGCCCGACGGTCGCTGTAACCGAGGTTGTGAAAGAAGACGGCCCATTCGTTGGCGGTGAGGTTATCGCAGAAGAGCAAATATGGCTGCCGCAGGCGCTGCTTCTGTACCTGCTGGGCCGCGGAATCGATAACCAGCCTCACACCCAAATCTTTGCAACCGGCGGTTAACCGATCAGCGACTCGTGACGGATCGCGACAGAAGATCTCGACGCGGTGCGATGAGTCTTTCGCCAACTCGTCGCGCAGCCGGTAGAACGCCTCCGCGTTAATGAGCGACCGCAGCGACATCGGCAGCGACAGGCGGGACGGGACCACTTCTTCGAAGTGGACCGG
>DATJGQ010000465.1:0-2502 GCA_035494815.1 Gemmataceae bacterium | reverse complement strand
CGGTGCGCCACGGGTGCGAGGATGACGCCGACGGCGGCGAGCAGGATGACGCCGGCATAGATGGCGTAGATGCCGGCGAAGATTTTTGCGGCGTCGTCGTGCAGTTCGGCGACCGGTCCCATGCCGCCGAGGATCATGGCGGCGTTGAGAAACGCGTCCACCCAGGGCAGGTCCGCGAGCGTGCGGTATCCGATCACGCCGGCGAGGAGCGAGGCGCTCAGGACGATGGCGGCCAGGGCGATGTGCCGGAGGAGGCGGATGACGAACTTGCGCCTCGACAGCAGCGGCATGGTGCGGCGTTCGTACATGGTCAAGATCTTACGGCGGAAGCCGATTGGGAGGGCAGCGGCGTGTTGCGCTGGCCGGAGGGCCCAGCCTAGAATTGTGACTCCAGCCGCGGGCGTGGGCCCGCACCGAGCGTCTGCTCGTCCGACCTGTTCCTCGGTAGCTCAACGGTAGAGCATCCGGCTGTTAACCGGAGGGTTGCTGGTTCGAATCCAGCCCGAGGAGCCAGCCTTCGCTAACCGCTCGCTTCGCTCGCAGCTACGGCCAGGCGAGCGAGTCCCTGCCTGGCGAAGGCTGTCACGCCGAAGCTGTGTGCCAGCGCGAACGGCGAAGGCGGACCCTCCGAGGCTATTTCTGCTTGGACGGGTCGTCGGCCGCGTTGATGTAGTTGACAACGAACGGCCCGAAGCCGTGCACCTGCACGACCGTCATGCCCTTCGCCATCGCGTAGTGCGGCATGGTGGCCGCCATGTTCGCGTAGCTGCCCGGCGCGAAATCCGTGAGCGCTTTGTCGTCCCATTGGCTTCCCATCGCCGCCCTGAACGTCCCGGACAGCACCGTGACGTGCTCGTCATTTGGATGCGTGTGCGGCGGGATCTTGTAGCCGTCGGGCATCTGCAGCCGCACCGTGAACGGCTCCGGCTTGCTCGGATCGCCGACCAGCACGGCGAGCTTGGCGCCCTTCGGCAGGAAGGGCGGCACGTCCCCCCACTTGACGGCCGCCGCCGGCGTCACCACGACTGGCTGCATGACCGGGATGATCGACGTCGGCGCCCCGATGTCGTGCGTGGCCATCCACGTGCCATTGACCTTCTTCCACGCCGTGACGTAGCTGCCCTTCTCGATCGTCGGATTGCCCGTCGGGTTATTCGTCGTCACTTCATAGGTGCCCGTAGTGATGCCCACGTCGTTTCCCACGTCGGCACTGGTCGGCGTCCACGAGACCTTGAAGCCGGGCGCCTTGACCATGGGCCCAAGGCCGTCGGTGATTCCCTTCCGCCCGGCCATGACCGGTGCCCCGGCCATCGCAAAGGTCGCGTCGTCGGCAAAATAGGCCGCCCACTTGTCGACATCGGGAAGCGACCTGGACCACTCCGCGTCCCTGGCCATGAGCGCGGCCTTTTCCTGTTCGACGTTGACGGTCTGCGCGCACGACGAGACGATGAAAGCAACGGCGAGAAGCGGGAATACCCTGCGCATGACGCCTCCTTGGGGCTGGACCTGAAAAGCGACCGGACTGTACCTCAAAGTCCGAAAATTATAAGCCGATGACCACCAGACGCGACTGCCAACTGCTCGGCTTCGCCGGCCAACTTTCAATACGCGAACGTGCCGAAAAACGCCGACCGCTTGTTCGGGTCGCTCCACTTCGTGCCAAGCATTGGCCCGCTGAAGGCATTCTCGACGGTCCCGCCCATGTCAGCGCGTTCGACGGTCGAGAGGGGGCCGAACCACTGCTTGTTGCCGCAGGTGACGTCGTGATCCATGTGCTTCTCGACCACGAGACGCACACCCTCGGTCGAGACACGGACGTCGTGGGCGCTTTCCACGAACTCGATCGGGACGGTCTTGACCGCGACGACCTGGTTTACGGTGCCTCCAGACAGCCGCGTCGCCAGCGCCACCAGGGCATCGCGCTGCACGTTCGTCGCGCGCGTATCGACGAAAAGCGCGGCCGTGGTTCTCGCCGCGTCACCGCCGATTTCGTGAATGCTCAGGTTCACGTCGCCGACGACGGCGGCGACGACCGCCAACCCATCCAGGGGCACGCCGTTGAAACCGCCGTGCCCGACCTTCCAGGCGAGCAGCGCCTCGCGGCCGGTCGTTGCGGCTTCGCCGTTGACGACGCAGGCGCCGGCGAACACCTCAGAGGTCCGTGCTTCGACGTAGGTGCCGGTGATTGTCGGGACTCGGGCGGAGAGGCTCACGATCGTCGCCGTCATCATCGCCAGGGAAGCAGCCAGGTTTTTCATAACAGATCTCCTTGTTCTCGTGGAGTTCTCAGTGACGGCAGCAGCCGCGGTCGCCGCGGCACACATCGGGACGCACGGGCTCGCGATCCGGGCCCAGGCCGGTTTGTGTCGTCGTGCACCAGTACGCCGATCCTTCATACGGATCGTAAAAGGTCGCTTCGTCAGGATCCACGACCGACTGGACGTACATGCCCTTCGTGCGAAGGTTCATGCAGTGCACGCCGACGACGATCTTGGGTGAGTT
>DATJGQ010000464.1:0-5937 GCA_035494815.1 Gemmataceae bacterium | reverse complement strand
GACCGTAAGGGAGCGGGCGCCCGCTCCCTCACGGTCGCGGCTCCGACCGAGTTTTTTGAGGTCTCTATGCCCGCCAATCCTGATTCGCTGAAGCTCGCTAAAGACATCAGCCGGCCCGGGGCCGTCTTCTGCCTGGCGCGATGGCCGGGGACGACCCGCGTCGCCGTGGGCGCGTCGGACTTCAAGGTCTACACGGCCGATCTCGAACCGGCCAAACCCGAGTTCTCTGAGATCGGCTCGCACACAAGCTATGTCACCGGCGTCGCAGTCGCGGGCGACGCCGTCGTCTCCGGCGCGTACGACGGCAAGCTGAACTGGTGGGACGTCGAGAAGCGCACGCAAATCCGCTCGGTCGAAGCGCACGTCAAGTGGATCCGGGCCGTCGAGGCGTCGCCCGATCGCAAGACGATTCTGAGCGTCGCCGACGACATGGTCGCCCGCCTGTGGGACGCCGCCAGCGGCAAGCTGCTGCACGAACTCCGCGGCCACGCCGCCGAGACGCCGCACAATTACCCGTCAATGCTCTACGCGGCCGCCTGGTCGCCCGACGGAAAACATCTCGCGACGGGTGACAAGGTCGGGCACATCGTCGTCTGGGATGTCGCTAACGGCCAACAGGTCAATACGCTCGAAGCCCCGGTCATGTACACGTGGGACCCGGTCCAGCGGCGGCATTCGATCGGCGGCATCCGTTCGCTCGCGTTTTCGACGAACGGGACGCACCTCGCAGTCGGCGGCATGGGCAAGGTCGGGAACATCGACCACCTCGAAGGCAAGACCCGCGTCGAAGTGTTCGACTGGCAAAAGGGCGAGCGGACGCACGAGTTCCCGGGCGACCAGTTCAAGGGGATCGTCAACCGGCTGGCCTTCCATCCGCACGACGACTGGCTCGTCGGCGCCGGCGGGGCGAATAACGGCTTTTTGCTTTTCTTCGACCTCAAGGCGAACAAGGTGCTGCGGCAGGAGAAGGTCAATCCGCACTTGCACACGGTCGCACTGAATGACGCCGGCGATACGCTTTACGCGACGGGCTTCGGCAAAGTGCTGGTGTATGAGCTGAAGAACTAATCACGAAAGCACGAAAGAGCGAAAATACGAAAAAAAGAATCCGGATTCTCTTTTTCGTGTTTTCGCTCTTTCGTGCTTTCGTGATTAGTTCTTCTTCCCGTTCTTCAGCTCCTCCTTGAGCACCTCGACCGCCTTCTCCAACTGGGCGTCCCGCTCACGCAAGAAATCCTCGGGCGTGTTGTCGACGTACACGTCCGGCGGCACGCCGTAGTTCTCGAGGTTCGTGCCGTTCACGTTCCACAACCCGGACCCCGGCGTCCGCAAGGTCGACCCGTCCATGAGTTGGTGCGAGCCGGTGCCGATCACCGCCCCGTACGTCGTCACGCCGACCACCTTGCCGAGCTTGAGCGTCCGGAACCCGTCTGGGAACACCTCCGCGTCGGAGGTCGACCGCTCGTTCTCCATGACGACCTTCGGCCCGAAGAACGCCCGCAGCGGCCGCTGCACGACGATCGAGTCGCGCTGCCGGGTGTACTGGTACTGCCGCTGACCGAGGATCTCCAGGAGTTCCTGGTCGATGCCGCCTCCGGGGTTGAACCGCTGGTCGACGATGATCGCCTTCTTGGTGCCCAGCATCGCCAGGTCACGCTCGAACTGCCGCAGCGACGGCTCGTTCATCTGCCGGATGTGCAGGTAGCCGATCTCGCCGTTGGACAGCTTGTCGACCGTCGCCCGGCGTTCGTCCACCCACCGCTGGTATTGCAGGTTGCCGAACTGGTTGCCGCTGACGGGCGTGATTTTCGTGGTCCAGGCCCCGTCCTTGGCGGGCTTGGAGTTCACCGTGAATTCGATCCGCGTCCCCGGCGCGGTGCTCAGGGACTTGTAGACGTTGTCGGTCGCCTTCACTTCCTTGGCGTCGATCGCGATGACGTAGTCGCCGGTCTTGATCTTGACGTAGTCCTTGTCGGCGGGGCCGTTGCGGTAGACGTGCGTGATTTTCCAGTAGCCGCCGTTGGGCTCGAGATCGAAGCCGGGGAAGCGGGTCTGGTCGCCGCCGGCCTCGCCGCCGCGGCCGCCTCGGCCGCCGCCGGAATGGCCCGTGTGCGACGCGTTCAACTCGCCGATCATCATGTTGGTCAGGTCGTGCAAGTCTTCCGGCTCGGACACGTGCGCGAGCAGCGGCTCGTACTCGGCCTTCATCTTGTCCCAATCGACGCCGTGCATCGCGGGGTCGTAGAAGCGGAACTTCATGACCCGCCAGCATTCTTCGAACACCTGCCTGCGGCGTTCGCGATGGTCGATCTCGACTTTGGCGGTAAAGTTGACCCGCCTTGCCGTCGCGGTCGGCGTGTCACCGGATGCGACGGCCGCACCGCCGCCGCCCGGGGCGCCCCCACGACCGCCGCGGCCGCCACGGCCGCCGAAGGCCCCCGCGGCCGGCGTTTGCGGACTGGTCGCCGGAGCGGCGGCGACGGGAAGAGCGTAGATGCCGCGGTTCTGGCGGTAGAACAACGTTCGGCCGTCCTTCGCGTATTGGAGCGACGAATAGCCGACGCCGCCGCGACCGAACGCGGCCGGCGGGCCGCCGTCCTCGTCGACCTGGGAGGTCGACTGCTGCAGCCGCGTGACGCGCTCGCCCTCGAACGTCACTGACCAGATCGACTGGACCTGCCGGCCGCCCTCGACGCCACCGGTCACGAACGCGACCGACCGGCTGTCCGGCGCGACCGCGACTTCGCGGATCGCGTCGCCGCTGCGGGTGAGTTGCCGGGCGCGGCGTTCGATACGGTCGAAATCGATCTTCACTTCGGGGCGGGTTTCGGGCCGCCCGCCGGGACGCGCCCCCGGCCGCTCGGCCTGTTCGGCCGCGGCCTCGCTGTCGACGCCGCGATCGGCCGGGTCCTTGTCCTCCGCCGTCAACATGACGCTCCACAGTTGCGCCGTGCTGCGGCCCGTCTGGCCGATGTTGCCGGTGTCGACGCCCGACAGGTACACGAGCCGTTTGCCGTCCGGCGTCCAGTGGGCGCCCATGTCGCTGTAGCTGTCCGGGCCGGTCACCCGCCGCTCCTGGCCACCGGTCGCGGGGATGATGTAGACGTGCGGCAACAACGTTTTATCCGACTTTGTGTACGACACCCACTTGCCGTCCGGCGACCACTGCACGCCGCCGACGGCCGAGCCGCCGAAGGTGACGACCTCGCCGCTCGTCAGCACCTCCGTCTTGCCCGATTCGAGCGTGTACCTGTGCAGCTTCTTGTCGCTGGCCGTGTACAGCAGCGACTTGCTATCGGGGGCCCAGGAGATGTTGCCTTTGACGGTGTCGCTGTCGGAGATCTTCTTCAACTGGCGGCCGGTCTCGTCGCACGTCCAGATCTCCTCGCGGCCGCTCTGGTCGCTGACGAACGCAATCAGCTTGCCGTCGGGAGACCACTGCGGCTGCTGGTCGCGGGCTCCGGACGTGTTGGTCACGCGGTGGACGTCGCCGCGGTCGGTGGCGATCGTGAACAGTTCGCCCTCGACCGAGATCACCGCCCGTTTGCCCGACGGCGAGAGGTGATAGCCGTCCGCCTCGCCGGAGATGGTCTTGGTTTCGAGGTTGTTCTCGCGGTCGTCGGCGACGATGTCGATCTTGATCTCGCGCGGCTGGCCGTTGTTGAGGTCGAGCTTCCACAGGCCGAAGCTCTCCTCGTAGACGATCGTGCGGCCGTCCGCGGACATCGACGGCCAGAAGAGTGAGCCGGACGTGTGCCGCGTGATCTGCACCGGCTGGCTGCCACTCGGCGGCAGCTTCCAGATGTTATTGACGCTCTTCATCACCTCGGGCGTGCCGGCCTTGGCCATTACGTTACGGTCGGAGACGAAGTAAATGCCGTCTTTGCCGAACATCGGCCAGAGGTTGTTCGGCTTCTGATCGTCGGGCACTTCGGCGTCGAGCACCTTGCGGAACGTCTTCGACTCCAGATCCGCGAGCCAGAGGTCGGCGGAGTAGCTGCCGCGATAGTGCTTGCGCGACCACGGGGCCGGGTGGCGGTTGAACGCGAGTTGCCGGCCGTCCGGCGAGTAGGAGGCGTAGGTGCCCCAGTCGGTGGGCAGGGGCACCTCCGGCCCGCCGTCGATCGGCACCTCGTACAGGCTCGGGATGCCGCCGTACACGCGGCCGCGGGCGCTCGAGAAGACGACCTTCTTCGAGTCGCGCGACCAGCAGACGACCGCGTCCGGGGCGCTGTGATAGGTCAGCCGCTTCGCCGCGCCGCCGGCCGCGGGCATGACGAACACGTCGTCGGCGCCGTAGCGGTTGGACGAAAAGGCGATCCACTTGCCGTCCGGCGAAAACTTCGGGTGCGAATCGCGGGCGGCGTGGACGGTCAGACGCCGAGGACTCGCACCGTCCTCGTTCACGAGCCAAAGGTCCCCGAGGTAACTAAAGACGATCTTCCCTTCCGAGTAATCCGGGTGCCGGGCGAGCCGGACTTCGGCGGCCGGCAAACGAGACGCGGATAACAAGCAGACGATGACGGCGAGCGATCGGAGCGGATGGGATGGGAGCATAATGACCTCCGGGTGGCGCGTCCGCGCGAACGGCGGCGACTGCTGGGATGCTATTGACCGCCGGGCGGCGGGTCAAAGGGCTGCCGGCAATCGTCTTCGCTGAAAACCAATAAGGCGGAATGAACTAACGGCGCGGAACTTAGATCCGAGGCTGGTCGCGGTAATCACCCTGGGAGATGCCGAACAGCAACTCTGCAAGATCACTCACGACATGTGTCGCGTATGCCGGGCTGTTCTCGAATCGCGACTTGCTCGCCAGAGTCAGCACGGGCAGGTGACCGACCCGCCACGACTCTCGCAACGTTGCCTCGAGCGAGTGGGACTCGTCACAGTTTCGGTCTTCCGTAAATAAGACCCAGCCGTCCTGCTGACAGTGGTTCCAAATCGTTCGGTCGTACGGCAAGTGCCCTTGAAGCATTGCGTCCGCAAAGAGCCCTTGCATGTCACGACGCCGCCTCGGGCCGTGACTCCTGCTCGGCGAGCCATTCGCGGAACGAAGGGATCCCGCCCGCGCCGTTGTGGCCGGCTCCCGCGGCCGCGTCCGCCGCAGCGTCCCCTGTCGCGATCCGATCGCGCTCCACGAGCCATTCCTTAAACTTCATCAACGTGGCGCGGGTTTTTTCCGCACGCTCGATGACTTCGGGCGGATTCCCCGCGGTCACGCGGTCTTCGATCCGCAGGTGCTCGGCTAGAATCGTGTCGGCATGATTCAGCATGTATGCGCGCGCGGCGGACACCTGCTCGGCCGTCAGATGGTACAGGCGGCAGATGAGTCCTTCGGTCTTGGTCGGGTCCAAGAATTCCGGCAGGAGGTTTTGGACGCTCAACCGCGTGCCGACAATGCATCCACGGTCGTCGATGAAGTCGATGCTCATGGCAATCTGTCCTCGCCGCCCTTACTCCCACATGATAACCGATCCCGAATAGCCGGCGAGGCTCGGCGCCGGCACGGCGATCGGATAATCGGTCCAATTCACGGACGGGTCTCGCAAGCCATCTGCGGATGCGGTAAAACGGGAGCCGCCTGTCGCCTCGACATGGAGTCCCTTGACCGGGAGTCTCGGATGAATCGAACGGCGCAATTACTCGGTGCATTGCTCCTCGTCTCGGTCGTCGGCCTGGCCCTCGACGGGGAGGCGGTCACGTCGGGGGCCGACGCGCCGCCCCCGCCCCGGCTCAACGTCCTGTTCATCGTCTCCGACGACCTGAACTGCCAGCTCGGTTGTTACGGCAACCAGGTGGTGCAAACGCCCAACATCGACCGACTGGCCGGTCGCGGCGTGCGGTTCGAGCGGTCGTACTGCAATTACCCGGTGTGCAACGCCTCACGCACGTCCTTTTTGAGTGGTCGCTACCCGGACGCAACCGGCGTCTTCGGCA
>DATJGQ010000463.1:0-4581 GCA_035494815.1 Gemmataceae bacterium | reverse complement strand
GACGCCGAGCAGGGCGTCGGTCAGCTCCGGGAAATCGTCCTCGAGCTTCGCGCGCGTGCGGGCGTTGAGGTAGGCGAACGCCTGAATCAGCCGCTCGACGTGCGGGTCCTCGCTGGCGTCGGGTCCGAGTCGAAGCCGGCCGGCAATCTTCGGGTGGGCCTTGGCGAACTCTGCCCCCAACCGCCGGACGAAGGACAGTTCCCTGTTGTAGAGCGGCAGGAGTTCGTCCGACATTACCCGACCCCTCGCACTTCCACGCCGCCGGTTGTCGGCTCCATTGCCGAGTCGAACACGACGGGCTCCGGGGCCGGGTCGGCGTGCAGGAGGGCGTCGATGCGGAACCGGACGGCTCGGTCGGTTTCCCCGGCCCCTTCGAGCAGCGTGACTCGGACGGTCGTGAACCGCAGCTCCCAGCGGGCGATGACGCTTTCGAGCAGGGTGCGGAACCGCTCCCGGCCCTCGGCCGAACCGAACTGGGCGCCGGCCACGTCGGGGAGGCCGTAGGCGGCGAGCGATTGTTCCAGCTCGGCCAGCTCCGGCGGCACCGGGCGGCAACGGCGGCGCGAGTTGAGCAGGTCCTCGAGGTCCCGGCGGACGGATTGCTTGAGTTCCCGCAGGACCTGGTGGCGGCTCCGCGGCGGGTCGCGGGACACGCCCGGGTCGTCGTCCAAGAGGCGGTCCAGGACCGACGGCAGGAGTGGTTGGTCGGGGCTGATGCGTGGCATGGGTTACCCTTCCCCGATCGTCATCTCCTTGATCTCCAGAATCGTCGGCGTCGAATCGCCGACGAGGTAAGTGCGCAGTCCGCGGCCGCGGACCGGCGAATCCTGGCCGCCGCGCCAGTCGGTCGCCCGGCCGAGCCGCAGCGCATCCTCTTTTTCCTGGTACGATCCGGCGTACAGCGTCGGCAGATAAACTTCCCCGTCCGGGCCGTCCCGCACGACCATCCGGGCCCGCCGCCAGAGCAGATCGCGAACGCGCTCGACCGGGCGGACCTCGACCGACTCCACCCGCTCGATCGGGATCCAGTAGTACTTGCCGGTGCTGGTCAGCACTTCGAACACGGCGGCCGTGAGGTCGTCGAGATCGCGGAAGTCGTTGAACGGCTTGCCGTCACAGACGCCTCGAACTTTCGGCCGCGTGTCTTCGGCCTGCTTCAACAGTTCCGTCGCCTCCTTCGCCTGGCCGGTTCGCAGGAGGACCGACGCCTCCAGGTAGGGCCGCAGGGTCGGCCCCGGCTCGGCGACGACCTCCGGCACGCGGCCATCGGCGAAGAACTGCTGCCGGGCCTGCTCCGCCCGGATGAGTTGGCGGAACAGGCTTAGACCGAGCGTCGCCTGCGGCGCGACCTCGCCGAGCATGTCGAGCTGCCGGTCGGCCCGTTCCAGGTCGCCGGCGAAGCAGGCGAGCTCGGCCAGGAAGGTGCGGCGGCCGACGTCGGCCGGGGACTGCTTCACCTCCGCCAAGGCCGCGGCGATCGCGTCGTCGAGCCGGCCGGCCTGGTACGCTTCTCGGGCAGTCATGGATAGCCTCCGTCGGGACGGTTAGCGCCGCGCCTGGGTCAATTCCGTGGCCAGGCGGACGGTCGCGATCACTTGGTCGAGCTGGACGTGCGGGCACAGGTGCATGACGCACCGGTACGCGCCCGGCTTGCCGGGAGATTCGCGGATTTGCACCTGAGCATCCCGCAACGGGTACTTGGCCCGTTCCTCGTCGCCCGGGGCGGGGTTGGCCGTCGTGTAATTGATGAGCCACTGCCGCAGGTACTTCTCGCACGCGGCCGGGTCGTCGAACGACCCGACCCGGTCGCGGGCGATCACCTTCAGGTAATGGGCGAACCGGGATACACACAGGATGTACTGAATCATCGCCGACATGCCGGCGTTGGCGGTCGCGGCCGCGCGGTCGTAGGTCGCCGGCCGTTGCAAGCTCATGTTGCTGAAGAACGCCGCCACGTCGGTGTCCGGACAGTGGCACAGGGGGATAAAGCCGAGCTGCGCCAGCTCCTTGTCCCGGTGCTCGGTCAGCTGCGCGTCGGTCGAGCTGTTCGGCGCGATGCCCGCTCGGTCGGTCGGGAAGCAGTGGACCGGCAGCCCGGCGACGAGCCCCCGCCCGCGGAGCCCCGGCCGGACGCCGCGGAGTTCGGCGAACCAGCCGCTGTCGGCGAACGCCTGGACGACGACCGCGCCGAAGGCGTAGACGGCCGTGCCCCACAGGTACTTCTCCCGCCCCGGGCCGCCGACCTCCTCCCGGAACCGGAACCCGCCCGGCGTGGCCGGCAGGTCGGGGTGCGGCACGCGCCGCAGCACCCGCGGCAACACCACGCCGACGAACCGGGCGTCGTCGGCCTGCCGAAGCGCCTGCCACTTGAGGTAGTCGACATGGGCGAACGTCTGGGCAAGGTTCAGCGGCCGTTCCAGGTCTGCGAACTCCGGCAGGTCGAACAAGACCGGGTCGGCCCCGATGACGAACGGGGCGAAAGCGGCGGCCGCCACGCCGGCGACGCCGCCCAACGCCCCGACGTCATCCGTCGGGTGGTCCCGGTCCGGGCGGTGGCGGACCTCGTAGTCACCCAAGAGCAGGCCGAACGGCTCCCCGCCGGGCGTGCCGAACTCGTCGCTGTAGACCTTCCGGAACAGCTGGCTATGGTCGAACTCGATCGCCCGCTCCTGGTCGCGGACCAACTCCCGCCAGGTCAGGTGCAGGACGCGGACTTTGACGTTCTCCGCCTCGGCCGCCCGACCGACGAGGTCGTGCAGCCCGCGCCACGACGCCTCGAGTTGTTGAAACGTCGGGTGGTGCAGGATCGCGTTGACCTGGGCTGTCAGCAGCGTGTCGAGGCGGGCGATATCGCGTGTCAGTCGGGCCACAACCGCGCGGCGCGTGGGGCGGTCGTTCCCCTGGCCGTTCCGCCGCAACCACCAGGCCAGCGCCTGCCAGGGCGAGCGCTCGCGCAGAAACCCGGCGAGGCCGTCCGCGGCGGCGCGTTCCGCCGGAGTGGCGGCCAGGACCGCGTCGAGCAGCGACGGCGGGCGGGCCGCGGGTAGAGTGGGCGTGGCCATTTCAGGTGGTTAGGTGGTGAGGTAGTTAGGTGGTAGCAGTCAACGACCTCACCACCTCACCACCTGCTTTTAGCCGCCGAGCTTCGGGATGCTGGCCACCATCCGCAGCGAGGCGGTGAGTTCTTCCAACTGGAGCCACGGCCGCATCCAGGCGACGGCGTTGTAGGAGCCCGGCTTGCCGGGGATCTCCTTGACTTGCACCTTGGCCTCGCGGAGCGGGTACCTCGCTTTAATTTCCGCGCCAGCCTGGTCGGCGCCGTTGACGTAGTTCATGATCCAGCGGTTCAGCCAGGCCTCGCAGTCGGACGCCTCCATGAAGGAGCCGATCTTGTCCCGGGCCATTACTTTCAAGTAATGGGCGAACCGGGATGTGGCCATGATGTACGGCAGCCGGGCGGAGATGGCGGCGTTGGCCGTCGCCTCCGGGCGATCATACTTCTTCGGCTTCTGAGTGGACTGCGCCCCGAAGAACACGGCGTAATCGGTGTTCTTGTAGTGGCACAGCGGCAGGAAGCCGAGCTTGGACAGTTCGGCCTCGCGGCGGTCGGTGATGCCCAGTTCGGTCGGGCACTTCAAGTCCGGGTCCCCGTCGTCGCTCAAAAAGACGTGGGCCGGCAACCCCTCGACTTTGCCCCCGCCCTCCGCCCCGCGGATGGCGGTGCAGAACCCGTACTTGGCGAACGCCTCGGTCAGCCGAGTGCCCATCACGTACGCCGCGTTCATCCACGTGTAGTGCTCGTGCGGCACCGGCTTGGCCCGGCCGCGGTCGTCCAGCGGCACTTCCTCGTACGCGAAGGTCTCGATCGGCTTGGTATTCTTCCCGTACGGCAGCCGGGCCAGAACGCGCGGCATGACCAGGTTGACGAATCGGGCGTCCTCGGAGTCGCGGAACGATCGCCACTTGGCGTACTCGGTCGACTCGAAAATCTTTTCCAGGTCGCGCGGCTTGGACAAGTCGGTCCAGTTCTGGAACCCGAACAGGTCCGCCCCCGCGGCGGCGATGAACGGGGCGAACGCGGCGGCCGCCACGTTCGACATCTTGCTCAACAGCTCGATGTCTTCCGGGTGGTTGGTAAACTCGTAGTCGCCGATCAGCGCGCCGTACGGCTCGCCGCCCGGGGACCCGAACTCGTTCTCGTAGAGCTTCTTGAAGATCTGGCTCTGGTCGAATTCGACGGCCTTGTCCACGTCCTTGAACAGGTCGCGCTTCGAGATGTTGAGGACCCGGATCTTCAGCTGCGCGCCGGTCTCCGAGTTCATGATCAGGTGGTGCAGGCCGCGCCACGACCCCTCCAGCTTCTGGAAGTCGGGATTGTGCATGACGGCGGCGAGCTGGGTGGACATCGCATTGTCGATGGCGGCGATGCCCTGGGTGATCGTCTGGGTGACGTTCCGGCTCCAGGTGACCGTCCCCTTGAGGGCCTCGTCGGTCAGGGCCCGGAGCAGATCCTCGGTCCGCGACCGCTCGGTCTGCTTGGTCGTGGCCACGATCTGGTCCAGCAGACTGGCGGCTTCGGTG
>DATJGQ010000462.1:0-3708 GCA_035494815.1 Gemmataceae bacterium | reverse complement strand
ATCGAGCGAACACTGGCGAAGGGGAGCCCATGAACGCCCCGCGCGATCCCGCGTCCGAACTGGACCAGTTGCTGATGGCGCTGGTCGAGGGCGAGTTGTCGCCGGTCCAGCAGCAGCACCTGTCCGCACTGTTGCGCGACGATCCGGCGCTGCAGGCGAAATACCGGGACTATTTGATGCTCGACGCGATGCTGCGTTGGGAGCAACCCGAGCCGGCCGTTTTTTCGTCGAAGGACCAGGCTTCACTCAGGCGCGCGAAACCGTCGAGACTTCAGGTCTGGTTGGGCCTTGCCGTGGCGGTGGCGGCGGCGTTGTTGGTCGCCGTCGGCATTTGGAGCGTCCGGCCGCATGGCAAGGACAGTTGGAAAGAGAAAGACGTGGCCGCCGTCGAGCCGACGGACAGCTCGGTCGCCTTGCTCGTGCAGGCCCCCGGCGCGGTGTGGGAGTCGCCGGATCCGCCGCGGGTCGGGGCGCCGCTCGCGCCGGGGCGATTGCAGCTCAAATCCGGTTACGCACACATTCAGTTCTACAGCGGGGCGACGGTCATCCTCGAGGGACCGGCGGAGTTCTGGCTTACCTCGCGAACAGCGGGGTATTGCTCCAGCGGCAAATTGCGGGCGAACGTCCCGGCGCAGGCCGAGGGATTCCGCATCGCCACGCCGACCGTCGACGTCGTCGACCGCGGCACCGAATTCGGCCTGCGCGTCGACAAAGACGACAAGGCCGAGGTGCACGTGTTCCAGGGCAAGGTGGAAATGTACGGCCCCAACGACGCCGACCAGGCCCCGCCGCACACGGAGCTGAAGACCGGCCAGGGCGTACGGCTGGACGGATCGGCCAACGCGAAATCGATCGCGTCCGACCCCGCGGCGTTCCCGACCGCCGACGTCGTGACCGCCCAATCGCAAGAAGCCCTTCGCAAGCGGCGCGAGGAGTGGACCGCGACGCTCGCGCAGCTGCGGCAAGACCCGTCGCTGCTCGTGCAATACACCTTCGAGCCCGGCCCGACGCTGCGAAACGAGGTTCGCGGCGAGAACCGGCCGCACGACGGCACGATCGTCGGCTGCACCTGGGGCACCGGCCGTTGGCTCGGGAAACACGGGCTGGAATTCAAGCGCGTTAGCGACCGCGTCCGGCTGGACGTGCCCGGTGAACTCGATTCCCTGACACTGGCCGCGTGGGTCCGCGTCGATCGGCTGCCGAACATCAACAACGCCTTGCTGCTCGCCGACGGCTGGGAGCCGGGCGGCGTGCATTGGCAGATCGGCGAGGCCGGCAAACTGGTCCTGGGCATCCAGGGAAAGCCGAAAGGGAAAGGGGCCAACTACCACGCGTTCGGCGTCTTCACGCCAGAGCGGTTCGGCCAGTGGACGCACCTCGCCGTCGTCTACGACCGCGACGCGGGGCAAGTGACACACTACGTGGACGGCCTGCCGGCCTCGCAAACGCCCGTCGAGTTCGACATCCCGCTGCGGATCGACAAGGCGGAGTTGGGCAACTGGAACATCGCCACGCACCGGAACAACAACCCGATCCGGCATTTGACCGGATGTATGGACGAGTTCCTGCTTTTCGGCCGGGCGTTGACCGACGCCGAAATCGGCAAGATTTACGCAGCCGGTCGCCCCCCGGCGTGATGTGAGTTTTCGATCGATCGTCGAGGAGTGGGACATGCGATTGCGTCGGCATTTAGTCGTCCCTGGGATGGTGATCGTGCTCCTGGCTGGCTGTAGCGGGCCGACGATGGCACCGGTGAAAGGCCGGGTCGTCTGCCACGGCAAACCGGTGTCGGCCGCCGCCGTCGTATTCTCCCCGGTCCCGAAGGCTGAGACCGACCGTGAGTCCGGCAAACCGGGGACCGGCTATAGCGAAGCCGACGGCACGTTCGTGCTCAGCACCTTCAAAGTCCGCGACGGCGCGCTGATCGGCCCGCACCGCGTCACGATCTCCCTGGAAGAAACCAACCCCGCCAAGTGCAAGCGGGTCACCAAGTTGCAGAAGGACGTGAAAGTCGGAGACAACGACATCGAGCTGGATTTGACCCCGGAAGCCGGCGGCCGCTGATGCGGCTAATGGCTCGCTCTTTGCTCACGAGGAGTGGTTTCCATGCGGTTCTCTCAACGCCGTCACGCGTTCACGCTGATCGAGCTTTTGGTGGTGATCGCGATCATCGCCGTCCTGATCGGGCTCTTACTCCCGGCCGTGCAGAAGGTGCGCGAGGCGGCCGGGCGGATGAGTTGCCAGAACAACCTCAAACAGCTCGGCCTGGCCGTCCACAATTATCACGACGCGAACGGCCGTCTGCCCCCGCGGTGCATTGAAAAGAGCATCCAGGACCCGACCACCACCGGCGGGACGGCGGCCACCTTCAACAATCCCTACAACCCGGCGGCCTGGCACTGGTCGTACCTGCTCTTGCCGTACATCGAGCAAAGCGCGCTCTACCAGTCGATCCCGAGCGGCCCGCCGCCCGCGCCGCCGCCGGGGGCCGGCTCGGCCCCGGCGAATTTGCAAACCTCGGACAAGTGGCAGAGCCCACCGTACCTGACCGCACTGCAGACGCCGATCAAAATCATGCGCTGCCCGTCGACCTCCGACGAGCAGTTCTACGACGACAACTCCCGCGGCGTGGCGATCCCGAAGCGGGCCGCGGCCAGCTACGTCGCCGTCATTTCGGGCACCATCCCGATCAACAACAACAACGACGACGGCAGCGGCGGCGCTTCGCAGCCGCCCTACGGCTTCCCCGAACTGTCGAACGCCCGACACAACGGGCCGTTCAACCAGAACATCCAATACCGCATCACCGACATCACCGACGGGACGAGCAACACGGCCGCGATCGGCGAGCGATACCGCTACAACCCGGACCCCGGAAACAATGGCCACGGCGGCTGGGGCATCTTCGCGGTCGGTTCGCCGCACGCCCAGAACGGGCACAACCTGTTCAGCGGCTCGACGTTTTTGCCCTTCAACCCGGTGATCCCGAATCCCGCGTCGGACACGACGCACCTGATTAGCTTCAGCAGCCGGCATACCGGCGGCGTGAACTTCGTGTTCATGGACGGCAGCGTGCGGTTCCTGACCGACGCGACCGCGGACACGATCCGCACGGCGATCGGCACCCGCGAGGGCGGCGAGATCGTGCCCACGCTCAACTAAGCGGCCGGTAGCGCAAGTACAGAGGCGTCCCCCTGGGCGAAAAACCCGATTTCGTATCTTCTTCCTCCCGAGGAGGTATCTCACATGGAGTTTCGCCGGTTCCGATCGAAAGGCTTTACGCTCATCGAGCTGTTGGTCGTCATCGCGATCATTGCGGTGCTGATCGGCCTGCTACTGCCGGCCGTGCAAAAGGTCCGCGAGGCGGCGCTCAAGACGTCTTGCCGCAACAACCTCAAGCAGTTGTCGCTCGCGGCGCACAACTACCACGACGCGAACAATTGCTTCCCGCCGGCGAACGGCATCCCGCCGACGACATCGCAGGGCGGTTTCGCGCAGCCCAACGTGTTCAGCGGCATGTGGCAGGACCCGCGGTTCGCCGGGCTGCCGTGGGGCACGCACGGCTGGGCGTCCTACATCTTACCTTTCGTCGAGGGAGACAACGTCGGCCGGCAGATCAATCGCAACTACCCGGCCTACACGCCCGACTTCCAGGAGTACAACGCCGACCCGCGGGCGTCGTCGGCCGTCACGAACCAGGGCGCACCC
>DATJGQ010000461.1:0-2595 GCA_035494815.1 Gemmataceae bacterium | reverse complement strand
ACCGACGACGTCACCATCCCGACCGACCGTGAATCGAAACGCCTGATCCAGGCGGCGCAAGATTACATCAAGAAGAAAGAATGGCAGGTCGTCTGCGAAAGCCTTCAGTCACTGCTCGAAGGCAAGGAAGATTCGTTCCTCGAAGTGACGACGAACGACGCTGACGGCAAGCCCGTGACGCGCCGCGTCTGCGTCCGCGCGGAGGCGAACCGACTCATCGGCGAACTACCGCCTGACGGCCTGGAGTTCTACCAGGTCCGGTACGGGCCTGGCGCCGAAGCGCGGCTCAAAGAGGCGCTGGAAAAGAGCGACCCGACCATCCTCGCGGAAGTCGCCCTGAAATACTTGCACACCAAGGCGGGCCTCGAAGCCGCCAACCTGCTCGGCACCTATCACCTCGACCGCGGCAACTACCTGATGGCGGCGCTGTGCTTCGAACGGCTGCTGACCCGGCCGGACGCGGACAAGCTGTCGTTCAAGGTGCTGTTCAAGGCCGCGCTCGCCTATCGCCGCGCCGGCGATGCCGACAACGCCGACAAGCTCTGGAAAAAGATGGCCGATCGGGCGGCGCGCACCGAACTCGTGCTCGGCAAGACGAAGGTGACGGTCGACCAGTTGCGGGCCGAGTACGATCGCGCCGCGGGGTTATTGTCGCAGGCGGGGCTGCACGACTGGCCGATGTTCCGCGGCAACGCGTCGCGGTCGGCCCAGGGCATCGGCGGGACGGCGTATCTGGAACCGCGGTGGCAGGCGACGATGTTGCCGCTCGACGAGCCCGGACAAGTCGACGCGACCAACTGGATTCGGGCCGCGCTCGCGGTCGCGTTTCAGGCGCTCGACAACAAACCGATCCTGCCGACCTTCTTCCCGATCGCGGCCAACGGCAAGCTGATCTACCGCACTTACGACGGCGTCTACGCGGTCAGCCTCAAAGAGATGGACACGCCGGAGGGGAAGGTGAAGCCGGGCGAGTTGCTTTGGGCCACGACCGCGCAGGGCGGCCTGCACGCGATGGCCAATCGGGCCGACAAGAAGGGTCAGCTCGACATGTGGTTCAACACCTATTACCGCAACCCGCAAGTCGGATACGGGCCCCCGGGCGTGCTGTTCGAGAACTCGACGATCGGCGCGCTCAGCCACGACAACCAGCGGGTGTACTTCGTCGACGACCTGTCGATCCCGCCGCATCCGTTCCTGTTGAATCATCAGAACTTCGGCAACGCCCCGAACTTGGGTTCGTTCAGCGATGAAGTGCAATTCAGCCGACTGACGGCCGTGGACCTGGAGACGGGCAAGCTCCGCTGGACGCTCGGCGGTCGCGGGACGTCGCAGGCGCTCACCCCCCCGGTGCAGCCGCGGCGGATCGTCAACGGCGCCCCCGTCCCGGCCGCGCCGCCGCAGCCCGAGGCCGACGACAAGCGGGACACGCTCAACTCCGCCGCGGACCTGACGGACACCTTCTTCCTCGGCCCGCCGCTGCCCTTGAGCGGCAAACTCTACCAGCTCGCCGAGAAGAACACCGAACTCAAGCTCATCTGCCTCGACCCGAACAAGCTCGACGCGCAGAACCTGCCCGAGATGGTTTGGCAGCAGTCGCTCGGGACTTCCAACCGGCGGCTGCCGCAGGATAGTCTCCGCCGCATCCAGGCGGCGCACCTCGCATACGGCGACGGCATCCTCGTCTGCCCGACCAACGCGGGCGTGATCGTCGGCGTCGATCTGCTAACACACAGCCTCGTCTGGGCGCACTCGTACCGCGACAGTGGGCCGCAGGGGAGCGGCGAGGATTTCCCCGGGGGGATGCCGCCGGGCGTCATCCTTCGCGGCCGGAACGTCATCCGCAACGGGTATGCGAGCGGCATCCCGGCGCAGGAGCGCTGGCGGACGTCCGCCCCGGTCATCAACTCGGGCCGGGTCATTTTCACCGCGCCGGATTCGTCCGCCGTCCACTGCCTGAACCTCCGCGACGGCCACCTGCTCTGGACGCACAAACGCCAGGAGGAGGACCTGTATCTGGCCGGCGTCTTCAGCGGCCGCGTCGTCGTCGTCGGGAAAACGCAGGTGCGGGCGCTCAGTCCGCTCGACGGCAAGGTGCTCTGGGACAAAGTGCCGACCGGGAGTTTGCCGACCGGCCAGGGGGCGGCGTGCGACGACATCTTCTACCTGCCGATCCAAAAGGTCGTTGACGACCCCGACCCCGGCCCCGGCGTGCTCGCCATCAACCTCATCAACGGCAAGAAGGTTGGTCAGCCGGTCAAGGCGGCGAAGAAAGAGCCGGTCGGCAACCTGCTCTTCGTCGACGGCGAGATGATCTCGCAGACGGCGGTCACCGTCGCCGCGTTCCCGGAACTCAAGCGCTTGCTCGCGGACATCGACCGCCGGCTCAAGGACAACCCGAACGACCCGGTCGGCCTGACCGAGCGCGGCTCGCTGCGGCTCAATAACGGCGACCTCGGCCTGGCGATCGACGACTTCCGCACGGCGCTGCGGCACAAGCCGCCGGAGGATGCTCGCGCCCGGGCCCGCAACCGCCTCCATGAGGCGTTCACCGACCTGTTCCAGAACGACTTCGCCGGCGCGGAGAAGTATCTGGAC
>DATJGQ010000460.1:0-10858 GCA_035494815.1 Gemmataceae bacterium | reverse complement strand
AAGGTTTCGGCCGCGATTATTACCTCAGTCTCGACGCCGTCCGCGATGCCGTCAGCCGCCGCGCCAGCTTCAATGTGATCCACTTGTCCAGCGGCTTCAAAGTGGACGTTTTCATCCGCAAGGATCGCCCGTTCGACAAATCAGTGCTGGCGCGGCGGATAACCGTGCCGGTTCCCGACGCTCCGGGCGAAACGATAGACGTCGTGTCGGCCGAAGACGTCATCCTGCTGAAGCTCGAATGGTTTCGCATCGGCGGCGAAATCTCCGACCGGCAGTGGGGCGACGTCCTCGGCGTCCTTCGCGTCCAGGGCGACCGGCTCGACGCCTCCTATCTTGATCACTGGGCCGCGGACCTCGGTGTGGCCGACCTGCTCGCCAAAGCCCGGGCCGAGGCCGCTCCGCCGCCCGAAACGACGGCATGAATCTTGCCCCGATTCGCCTTCCGGGGCCGTTTGCCATATTCATTTCGCCCTGGCGCCAAGAGGACTGACTGATGCGCCTGCACCGTTCTCGCCTGCTTGCCCTGGCCCTGACCGCCACTCTGGCCGCAGCGCCGACCTTCGCGGCCGACCCGGCGGCCAACACCTCGCTCGCACTCGTCCCGGCCGACGCCGCCTTCTATGGCGCATCGCTGAAACTCGGGGAACAGTGTGACCGTTTCGTTCAAAGCAACGCCTACGCCAAGTTGAAGGATCTGCCCGCGGTCCAATTTGCGTTGGAGCGATTGCGGGCCGAGGCGAGCAACCGAGAGACGCCGATCGGGCATATCGCCGCCGCCGTTCACGAGCCGGCTAACCAAGAACTAATCGGCCTGCTCCGCGACGCCGTCCGGCAGGAGTTTTTTGTCTACGGGAGCAATCGCTGGGTCGAATTCGCGAAGTTCGGGGTCGAGTTGCAAGGGGTGGTCCGTTTCGGGCCGGCGATGGCCGCGCTGCAAGGCCAGAACCCGCAAACGGCACAGGCGCGGGCACTGATCAACGCACTGAACGCCATCGGCGACAAACTGCAGGTGCCCGACCTCGTCGTCGGGTTTCGAGTGACGAAGACGGACACGGCCAACGCCCAAATCAAACGCCTGGAGGAACTGCTCAAGAAGGTCACGGCGGACGGCCCGCTACAGGGTCGCGTCAAGCGCGAGCCGGTCGCCGGGAGCGAGGCGCTGACTGTAACGTTGGACGGGTCGATGGTGCCGTGGGACGAAATCCCGATCACCGACGACGACGCCGCGGCGGAATTCAAGAAACTGGTACCGCGGCTCAAAAAACTCAAGCTGACCGCCGCCCTACTCGTGAAGGGCAATTATCTCCTCCTCACGATCGGCCCGGACGCGAACGTCGCCGCCGCCCTCGGCCGCGGCCCCGCCTTGGCGACGCGCTCCGAAGTGAAGCCGCTGGCGAAAGTGGACGACAAGAACCTGATCGGCATCGGCTACATGAGTAAGGCACTCGCCGCGTCGGTCGCCACGACCCCCGAAGACGTCACCGGCATCGCCGACGTCGCGAGAGGCTTTCTCGCCAAGGCACCGATCTCGGCGCAGCGGCGGGCGGCTTTGGAGAAAGACCTCAAGCAACTCGCACAGGAGATCGCGGCCGCGTTACCGCCGCCGGCGGCCAGCTTCACGTACAAGGTGGTCACGCCGCGCGGGCAGGAATCGATGACGTATGAGTACGGCCCCGCCCCGAAAACCCCTCAACAGCCGCTCAGTGTGTTGGACCACGTCGGCGGCTCGCCGCTGGTGGTCATCGCGGGCCGCACCGGCGACCCCGTGACCAAATACCGCACGATCGCCCGCTGGGTTCAGATCTTCTACGGCCATGCGGCGGGCGTCTACGACGAAATGTTCGGCGGCGAAGACAACAAGCTTCGGGCCGTCATGCAGATCGCGCAGCCGTTGCTGAAACGGTTCGACGATATCACCGCAACCCAGGCGCTGCCCGCACTCGGCGAGGGGACCGACGCGCTGGTGATCGACGCAAAGTGGACGAGTAAGCACTGGATTCCCGGTCTCGATCAGGACGGGGCTGACCTGCCGATGCTGGAACTCGGTTGCGTCCGCACCGTAAAAGACTCCGCGAAATTCCTGCAGGCGCTGCAGCTTTACCGGACTTTGGCGAACGACGCGTTGGCCAAAGCGCGCGAGATGGGCGTGCCGGTCCCGCCGGACGCCAACGTCCCGGCCGCGCGGGCGGATAAAGTCGGACCCGGTACCGCGTATCACTGGCCGCTCCTCTCCGCCGGACCGGACGGTATCGTCCAGCCCAACCTGGGCCTGTCCGAACAGGTGGTGGCGGTCAGCCTGTCGCTCAAGCATACCGAACGGCTTCTGAAGCCGACGCCGCTCCCGTCTGAGGAGCGGTCGTGGACGCGGCGACCGTTGCAAAGTGCCGTGGGCATGAACGTCGCGGGGCTCGTCGGAGCCGTGCGTCCTTGGATCGAACGCTTCGCCGTGCCGCGGGCGATCGCGAACGTGCCGCCTGACGCGCCGAAGGGCCTGACCGCGTCCGAGATCCCGGCCCAGGTCAAGACGGTGCTCGACGTCATGCAATGCCTCCGCGGCGTGCGCAGTGTCAGCTTCCGCGAGGGCGACGCGAACGTGACCCGGACGGAGGCGATTATTCGGGACCTGCAATAAACATTCAAATAGACGGGCCGTTTCTCCCGGTCGCGGAAGAGAACAAGTAGAATCATCCGCGACCGGAGAAACGGCCCGTGTCTCACACCAGCCTAACGGCGCCACTCGCCCATCTTCGTGCCTGGTGCTTGGCACATCCAAAAGAGTCCGACGCCGAGCTGCTGCGGCGTTTCGTGCGTCGTCGCGACGGCGTTGCATTTGAGCAGCTCGTCGATCGGCACGCCTCTTTGGTTTTGGGAGTCTGTCGTCGCATCCTCCCGCGCGAGGCCGATTGCGAAGATGCGTTTCAGGCGACGTTCGTCGCCTTATTCCGTCAGGCGGCGTCGCTCGACTCCCGCCGCACTCTCGGCGCCTGGCTGCATACTGTGGCGGTGCGCGCCGCCCGAAAGGCCCGGAACCGCGCGCCGCTTCAATGGTCGCACGCCGCAACGCCGGAGCGGCCAACTGTGGGCGACATCGCCGATGCCGTCGCGGCCCTAGGCGGCGATCGAAATGATCCGCAAAAACCTGAAGCCCGCCTCGGACATCGACCCGGAACGGATTACCACGTTGCTCCGTGACCTGGATGCAGAGGCCTACTCGGCCCGGATGGCGGCGACGGCAGAACTGTCATTTCTCGCAGGCCGTATCGAGAAAACGTTGGTCAAATCTCGGGAACTGGCATCCGCGGAAGCGCGAAGGCGTCTCGACACCATCTTGGCGGCGGTAACGAAGCTGCCCCCCGACCGGTTGCGGCAGATGCGAGCGCTCGGCGTCCTCGAAGTAATCGCAACACCAAAGTCCGGCGCGTTGCTGACCGAAATGTCGTGCGGGAGCAATGACGACCCTATGACCATCGTGGCCGCCCAGAGTCGAGAGCGATTGCGACAACGGGGGCTGAAGTAACTCCGGGTCGATCGCCTCCGTCAACTCATGCGGTCGAGCGGGCCGGTCAGGTCGAGGCTCTTCCACGTCTGCCGGTCAAGGCCGCGACAAACTTCGGCTCGAACCTGTCCGCCGCGCACCTTCACCAGTGCGTGCCCCCACGTGTCGGCGTACTCGAACTGCTCGATGAAGCGGCGTTCCTCTTCGAGAATCTGCCGGCGGCGTGCCTCCGTCTCCGGCGAGTGGCGCGGCTCCAGTTTGACCAGGTCGGGCGTGTAGCCGGCGACCCCCTCGATCAGGTCACGCGGCTTGCCGTCGCCGCTCGCGGCGACGCTGCTGATCGCCAGTTGCGCGAAGCGGCCGGTCTCGGTCCGGCGGACGAGGAAGCTGTATTTGTGCAGGTGGCCGCTGAGCACGACCGCCCGCGATTCGCCGAGTAAGTTGAGGAGCCGCTGCCGCTGACGCTCCTGGTTGGGGTGCGAATAGACGTGCCAGGTGCTGCGGGCGTTGTACGGCACGACCGGCGGGTGGATGACGAACAACAGCCGCCGCGGTTTCTCCTTCGCCATCAACCCGGCGAACCAATCCAGACTGCCGCGGTCGTAGGCGTCGTAAAAGACGACGAACACGCCGTCTCGCTCGCGGGTGAACGCGGCGCGGCGGATCTCCTGGGCGGCTTGAGCGGCCATGAACGGGACGAGCACCTTGTCGTAGACTGGGGCGGCCCCCGGGCCGGTGATGTCGTGGTTGCCCTTGGTGAACAGAAATGGCGCCGGGAACTCACTCCGCCGCACAAGCTCAAGGGCGTCGTTCGCCTGTTTGGTCGCGAGCGCCTCGGAGCCGCAGAGACCTTCGACCAGGTCGCCGATCTGCAGGATGAACGGGACGGCGGCTTTCGACTCCTTCGCTTGCTGCCGGGCGACGACGAGCAGTTTCGGCGTCACTTCGCGGGTGATGCGGCAGTAGTTCTTGACCTGCGAGACGTCGTTGGGGTGGTCCTTCGCCAGCCAATCCATGTCGTGATGATCCGGCTGATCGATGTGCAGGTCGCCAAGGAACGGGAATGCCCATTCCGTGTCCTCGGCGGGCGCGGCGAACGCCCAACTGCCGCCGGCGCCGATGGAGCACGCGCCGGCTGCGACGGTTCTTACAAAGTCCCTTCGCGTCATAGTCGACGTCATCACTGGCTCCCAGTCAAGTGCGCGGCGCTCTTCTGTAGCTGACCTCTGCGAGGCCGGCCTCACAGAGGCCAGCTATAGAAGGCGAAAACGAACTAGAACGCGGTCGCGTCGGTCACTTCGCCGCCGTCCCGGGTGCCGAGCGCCTTCCAGGTCGGGAAGTTGATGCCGTTAGGGTCTGATCCGGAGCGGAAGAGTATGCCTGGAGATCAGTATATGGCGGGAAATGAAGATCAGGCGAAGGTCGCCCGAGTGGTGCAAATGCGCGCGCACACAACGTCGGGCGCCGGCCGATTCCGGCGCACTCCGAATCAACCCTAGGGTCACTCCGCTCGGAAGCGAATGGCCTCGAATGGAGTTAGTCCTTCGCCGCCCGCGTGTGTGCGGCCTTCTTGGCGGCCCGCGACAGTCCTGCGTGACCTTTGGTACGGACGGCTTTCATCGCCGCCTCGTGGCGCTCGGCCGGCCCTTTGGTCCGAGACGCCTTCTTAGCCGCGGCCGATCGGTCCGCGGCCGAACGATGCCGCGCCGCCGAGTGGGCCTGTCGGGAAAGCGCCGTGTGCGACGCGGCCGACTTCCCTTCCCGCTCGAGCGCCTTGTGAATCGCCCGCGACCGCCTGGCCGATGGCTTCGTCTTGGCCGGCGCGCCGTGGCCGCGCGCGTAAGCCCGGGCGGCGCTCTTGCGCGTCTTCTCGCTCGCCTGGCCTTTCTTCGGCGGCGGCAGGTCGACGCCCGCCCGCCGCGCTTTCGACAGACCGATCGCGATCGCCTGTTTGGCCGACCGCGCCCCGTGCTTGCCTTTGCGGATCTCCTCGATCTCCTCGCGGACGAACTCGCCCGCCTGCGTCGTCGGCGATTTGCCCTTGCGCTTGTCCTGCCGCGCCCGTTCGATCGTTTCTTGTTCCGGCATTTGTGGACCCCTTACGACTGAAAACCGTTTTCTTCTATGGCTATCGCGGCAGAACGCGTGCCAAGCGTGGCTACTCGGAGGACGAAAAAACAATCGTGCCCGTCCAATTCCGAGCGGAGAGCTGCTAAGTCGCAATTCTGAATGCCATCGCCGTGCGGTAGAATGAAGCGACAAGAACGCACAGGCCGTCGGAGAACCCACGAGATGATCAAATTGATTCACGGCAGAGTCCGGGGGCGCACCATTGAACTGAGCGAAGACCTCGGCCTGCAAGACGGGCAGGAGGTCAAGGTCCAGGTGACGCCGGTGGCAGGCGGGACGAATCCGGTCGATGGCTTCCGTCGATCCGCCGGGGCGCTCGCCAAGGAGTGGACGGAGGAGGATGACCGAATTCTTGAAGAGATTCATCAGGATCGCAAGCGCGAGACCCGCCGGGAAACCGCCGAATGAGCTTCCTGCTCGACACGGATACATGTTCGGCCCACCTGAAACGTCCGGCCGGGCTAGTTCACCGGTTTATACAGCATTCGGGGCGCCTTCATATCGCGACGATCGTACTCGGCGAGCTTTACGTCTGGGCATTTCAACGGAAGAACCCGGCGCCGGTCATCCAGGCCATTGAGAACGACCTGCTGCCCAGCGTGGTCGTACTCAATTTCGACTCCGCTTGTGCCAAGCGATTCGGGCAGGTCCGCGGGCAACTTCTCCAGCAGGGCATCGCCCCGAGCGGAATGGACCTGATGATCGCATCGGTCGCGCTGACTCACAATTTGACGCTCGTCACCCACAACACGGCTGACTACCAACACATCCCCGGGCTGCAATTGGACGACTGGCTCACGCCGTGATTCGCGAACCGTCGGCCGCCGCTTGCCTTCCCCGTCGCCGCCGCTTACCCTTGACGCCAACTCCCCGCTCCATTCGACCCCGCACCGCGAGAGGGACTTCTCCCATGGGCTATAAACAGACCGCCAGCCACAAAAACGGCAAAGGCTCCTTTCATCAGATCGGCCTCGTCCGCGGGCAGTTCGGTAACGTGCCGATGGACCAGTGGGTGAAGTTCATCGCCGACACCGGGTTCGACGGCTGGGAGGAGGCCTCGTGGGAACTCGACCTCCGCCAGTGCGATAGCGACGCCGGCGCCGCCAAGTACGCCCAGCAACGCGTCGATCTGGCCAAGAAGCACGGGCTGGAAATCTTCACCGTCGCGGTGCACCTGCAGGGCCAGGCGCTCGGCGACGAGCCGACCGCAAAGACGCTCCAATTCACCGGCGGTGAGGCGGTGCAGGCGTACAAGGCGTGGCGCGACAAGGGCAACGCCCCGCCGCGGATCGACCCGTACTTCGTCCCGGCCGAGGTCGGCAAGCTGATTCACGAACAGGCCCAAAAAGACCTCCTCGCTTGCGTCCGGCTCGCGAGTCAACTCGGCAAGCTGCAGAACCGCAAGGTGCCGCTGCCGGGGTTCGTCGGTTCGCCGGCAGGGTGCTGGAACCACTGGTTCCTGTTCCCGCCATTGCCGGGCGCGATCGGCGGGCACACCATCCCCGACGTGCGGCAGACCAGCCTCGAGCTGCTCGTCGAGCGGTTCGCGCCGGTGTGGGACCTGTGCAAGTCGCTCGGCGTGACGTTCGACCTCGAATGCCATCCGTCGGAACGAGCGATGGGTGACATCGAGTCGGCGAGCGATTACATCAACCACATGTGCAAGGCCGGCTACGAGGGCGTCGTCGGGTTCAACCTCGACGGCTCGCACCTGGAGTGGCAGAACGTCTCGGTCATCGACTTCATCCGCGAGTTCGGCAAGTACATCCATTGCGCACACGTTAAGGGCGTCTGGGTGGCCCGCGAGCACTGCCGGGCCGGGCGACTCGGCGGGCACCGGCCGATGGGCCACTGGGCCAACGGCTGGAACTTCGTCACCGCCGGCACCGCCCGGGATGCAAACTCGCTGGAAGAGATCTTTATCGAACTGAACCGCGTCGGCTTCGACGGTGCGGTGAACATCGAGTGGGAAGACAACGACGCCGAGCAGCACGCCGGCGCCAAGACCGCGCTGGCGAACTGCCGCAAGGCGGACAACCCGCCGAGCGGCATGCGGCACGACGAGATGCTCAAGGCATAAGAAACGAGGCGCGTCATGGGCAGTTATTCTTGTCCCCGATCGGCCAGGCCGGCGTTCACGTTGATCGAACTGCTGGTCGTGATCGCGATCATCGCAGTCCTGATCGGCCTTTTGTTGCCGGCGGTGCAGCACGTGCGCGAGGCGGCGTATCGCACCCGTTGCGCGAATAACCTCAAGCAGCTCGCACTCGCGGCGCACAGTCACCACGCCACTTACCATCGCCTGCCGTCGGCCGGTTGGGGCTGGGAGTGGGTCGGCATTCCGGAGCGCGGCTCGGGCAAGGGACAGCCGGGCGGCTGGCTCTATGCCACGCTCCCCTATGTCGAACAGCACAACGTCTGGCGGCTCGGTGAGGGGCCGCTCGGCGACAATGAACGCAAGGCCGCGCTGATTCAGGCCGTCGGGGTGCCGGTGCCGCTGATCAACTGTCCGTCGCGCCGCACCGGCGGGCCGTACCCGAACGGCAGCGGACGCATTTACCGCGGCGACTTCGCCGGCACCGTCACGCCGCCGCAATTGGCCCGGACCGACTACGCGGCCTGCGCCGGCAGTCAGCCCCGCGACGAGATCGACAAGGGGCCGGACTCGCTCGCTCAGGCGGACGCGGGCCAATTCCCTTGGGGCGATCTCAGTTTCGACGGCGTTTGCTTCCGCCGTAGCGAAATCCGGCTCATGGACATCAAGACAGGCACGTCGAACACCTACCTGCTGGGAGAGAAGTACCTGAACCCCGTTAACTACGAGACAGGTCTCGACCGCAGCGACAACGAGAACTACCTGACCGGCTTCAACAACGACGTGAACCGTTGCACCGCCTCTCCGCCGATGCGGGATCTCGCCGGCACCGAGGACACGCTTCGATACGGCAGCGCACACGCGATCGGCTTAAACATGGCCTACAGCGACGGCTCCGTCCGCTTCGTCGAATACAGGGTCGAGCCGGACGTGCACAAGCGGGCCGGCGCTCGCTGGTCACGGTAACTGGCGCGAGCCCCAGAGGCCGGCGCAACCGCAGTGGAATTTCGTCCGAGCGCCGCTCGGAGGTGAAGGCCGCAACAGGACATGAAACCCAATCACTCGGAACCGCCATCTGACTCGGCTCAGCCGGGCTGGTCCCGCTTCACCCGGGGCCTACTGGCGGTGGCGATCCTGCAGCCCGCCGTCCTTGGGGCCGCATTCATTTTACTTCCCGCGCGGGGCCAACCGCCGGCGGTCTGGGTGAGTCCCGTGGCCCACTTCCCACCGTCCGTGCTGTCTTTCCACCGACAGACGCTCGGACCTGAGCCCGGGTTCCGGCCGCAGATCACGAACGTGAGAATTGTCGATCTGGATCAGGACGGCCGCCCGGACGTGATCGTCTGTGACGGGCAGAGGAACCGCGTGTTCTGGTACCGGCAATTGCCGGACAACCGGTGGGAAGAGATCCCGTTGGGGGACGAAGTGAACTGCCCGGCGTGCGCGACCCCCGTCGATCTCGACGGGGACGGCGACCTGGACCTGGTGGTCGCGGTGCTCGGCAGCGTGTACCCGACCGACGACAAGGTCGGGCAGGTGGTCTGGCTGGAGAACCTCGGCGGGGGAAAGTTCAAGAACCACGTCCTGCTCGACGACGTCCGCCGGGTGTCCGACGTTCAGGTCGGAGACCTCAACGGTGACGGCCGCCCGGACATTGCGGTGGCCGAGTTCGGCTACTCCCACGGCGAGATCCTGTGGCTGGAGAACCGTGGCGGCGGCCGATTCCGCGACCACCTCCTCCTGGCGACCCAGGGGCCGTCGCACGTTCCCATCGGCGACTTCGACGGCGACGGGAAGCCCGACATTGCCGCGCTCGTGTCCCAGGACCATGAGGAGGTGTGGGTCTTCGAGAACCGCGGCAAGGGAGAGTTCGTCCCGCGACGGGTTTTCCAGTCGCTCAACTTTGACCTCGGCAGCGCCGGCCTGATCGCCGTGGACCTGGACCGCGACGGGAAGATTGACTTACTCCTGTCGGCGGGGGACAACATGGAGATCAACCACCATTACCCACAGACCTGGCACGGCTGCGTCTGGCTGCAGAACCAGGGCGGGTGGCGGTTCGAGCCCCGACACATCGGCGCCGTCGGCGGAGTGTACGCGGCGGCGGTCGCGGATTTCGACGGCGACGGGCACAACGACGTGGTACGCGCGTGCATGTTCAACGACTGGCATTCCCCTGGCGCGGCGAGCCTGGTGCTCCTTCAGAACGACGGCCACCAGAACTTCACCCCGAAGATGCTCGCCGACCGCCCGATTTATCTGGCGACCGTCGCCGCCGGAGACCTGGACGGGGACGGCCGGCCGGACGTCGTTGCCGGGTCGATGTTTCTCGACGACCTGCCGGGCCGGACGGGCCGGGTGACGCTATGGCTTCAAAGAAAGTAACCCGGGGACCGCGGCCAAGCCACGATGCGCCGGGATCACCGAATCATCCGACCGGCAAGCCTCGCCTGAGCCGCGCGCAATGGCTGCTGGTGGCGGTCATCTTCGCGGAGTGGGCCGTCGGCGGGTATGCGGCCCGGGAGCACCTCGGTCGGGCGGCGACACCTCCCGTCGCCGACCTGACGGCCATCGATCCGATCACGGCGGACGAAATCCGCGCGGAGATCGCGCTGTGTCACACGCCCGAGCATTGGGCCGAACTCGGCGTGATGTATTTCGTAACCGGATGCTTCCCCGAGTCGGAGGCGTGTCTGCGGGAAGCGTCGGCCCGCGCCCCGGCCAACGCCGATTTCGCGTTCAAGCACGCCTACGCCCTGGAGCGACTCGGGCGACTGGAGGAGTCGAACGCCGAATATGAAACCACGGTCCGGCTCGAACACCCGCGGACGGCCGACTGCTGGTACTATGTCGGCAAGAATTACCTCCGCCGCGAGCAGGCCGGCCCGGCGAAGGCGGCCTTTGAGCGGGCCGGCGCCTTACCCGGCGCCCGCTACGAGTTGGCCCTGCTTCGGGCGCGGGCCGGAGAAGTGTCGCAGGCCGACGCCGAGGCCCGTCGGTTGTCTGAGGAGTTTCCCGCCGCGTTCGAGCCGGTGAGCCTTCGCTATCGCTTGGCGCTGGCCCGGAACGACACGGCGGCGGCCGACGCGCTGGCCGACGAATTCGCCCGGCGGCCGGAGCCGCTCCGCACCCCGTTC
>DATJGQ010000459.1:0-2344 GCA_035494815.1 Gemmataceae bacterium | reverse complement strand
CAACGCCGATCCGTCGGAGCCGAATTTCAAAGTGCCGGACCTGTTGCCCCCGGAATACCTCTCGCCGATCCGGGCCGAGCGGCGACAGCGATTGCGTGACGCGGTGGACGGGGCTGCGGCAGCGTTCGAAAAGAACGCCGCCGCCCGTCAACTCGACGAGAACTTCGCGCTCGCCTACAAGCTGATGTCCAGCCCGATGGCTCGCGAGGCGTTCGCGCTCGAGAAGGAGCCGGCGGCCGTCCGCGACCGTTACGGCCGGACGCGGTTCGGCCAATCGTGCCTGTTGGCCCGTCGGCTCATCGTAGCGGGCGTGCGGTTCGTCACCGTGAACATGTTTGAGACGGTGTTCAGCGAGATCACCTGGGACATCCACGGGTCGCGGCCGTTCACAGACATCCAGCAGATGTCCGAGCAGGTGGTACCGAACTTCGACCAGGCGTACTCGGCGCTGCTCGAAGAGTTGTCCGAGCGCGGGTTGTTGCAGACGACGATCGTTTGCGCGTTTGGCGAATTCGGCCGCACGCCCAAGATCAACCCGGCGGGCGGCCGCGACCATCACCCGGGCGTGTGGACGGTGTTGATGGGCGGTGGGCCCATCAAGGGAGGCCGCGTGGTCGGCGAGTCGGACGAGTTGGCATACGCGCCCAAGTCCCGGCCGGTGACTCCCGCCGAGATCGCGGCGACGATTTACAAGGGACTCGGCTTCGACCCGCACAAGGACCTGCCCGGCCCGCAGAACCGGCCGATCCCGCTGGCGGATTATTCGGTGCAGGCGATCGGGGAGTTGTTTTGACGGAACGAGAGCAGGTGGGACTCATGTCCACGGTACAGCAGACGAGACCCGACGCCGAAATCGATTATCCCGAGACGGACGGGCGACCCATGGCCGAGACGCCCTTGCACCGTGACGTTTTGTTTTTGTGCATCGATATCTTGCGACGCTGGTTTGCTGCGAATCAGAACGTGTACGTCTCCGGCAACATGATGCTGTACTACGAGCGCGGCAACCCGCGGCGGTGGATATCTCCTGACGTCCAGGTGACTCTCGGCATCCCCCGCGAGCCGGAGCGCCGGGTCTACAAGACGTGGGTCGAGGGCAAGATGGCCGATCTCGTGATTGAGGCCACCTCCCGCTCGACACAGCGCGAGGACGAACAGTTCAAATTCGAGTTGTATCGTGGGCTGGGCGTGGCGGAGTACTATTTGTTCGATCCCGAAGGGGATTACCTCGACCCGCCCCTCGTCGGTTACCGCCTCATCGCCGGTGAGTATCGGCCGATCGAACCCGTCGGCGGACGGCTCCCCAGCGATGTCCTGCGACTGCACCTGCAAGCAGACGGAGCCACGCTCCGGTTCTTTGACCCCGCCGCCGGTCGATGGCTGCAGTCTACACAGGAACATCTCGCGTCCGCCCAAGCCGAGGTCGAACGACTCCGGCGGGAAGTGGCGGCGCTCAAGCAATCCACGCCGCCCCAAACCCCGCAATGAATCGTCTGATCACCGCGGTTAGCATTGGAATCTTCTCACAGGTCGTAACGGCCTCCGAGCCGCGCATTCTGCCGCCGACGGTCGAGCTGTCGGGCCCGGTCGCGACGCAAAGTCTGCTCGTCGTCGATGCTGATGGCCACACCGTCGTCGGCGACCGCACGAGCGAGGCGGTTTTCAGTTCGTCGAATCCCGCGATCGCGATTGTCGATGCGGCGGGCATCGTCCGCGCGGCCGGTGACGGCGAAACGGTCATCACCGCGACGGTGAACGGCAAATCTGCGGCGGCGCGGGTGGTCGTCGCACGGACCAAGGAGCCGTTCGCGTGGAGTTATCGCAATCATGTCATTCCGGTGCTGACCCGCGTCGGCTGCAACTCCGGCTCCTGCCACGGGGCGCTCGCGGGCAAGGGCGGGTTTAAGCTCTCGCTCCGCGGGTACGACCCGGAGACGGATCACTTCGTGATGACGCGGCAGGCGGCGGGCCGGCGCGTCAATCGCAGCGAGCCGGAACAGAGCCTCGCGCTGCTCAAGCCGACGCGCGGACTGCCGCACGGCGGGGGTAGACGCTTCGACACGGATTCGGAGGAATACCGGCGGCTGCGCGACTGGATCGCCGCGGGCGCCGCCGGACCGCAGGCCGGCGAGCCCACGCTCCAACGCATCGAACTCTTTCCGGCGGCGGCGACACTCAAGCCGAAAGACAAGCTGCAAGTGCTGGTTCGCGCGTGGTACTCCGACGGGCACGCCGAGGACGTCACAAAGTGGGCCAAGTTCTCCTCCACCGAGGAACAGGTCGCGGGCGTCGACGAGGACGGGCACGTCACCGTACAAGGGCCGGGCGAGGCGGCCGTCACCGT
>DATJGQ010000458.1:0-4381 GCA_035494815.1 Gemmataceae bacterium | reverse complement strand
GTTTCGGCCAGCCCGAGCGAGGCGCGGACCGATTCGTGCCGCAACACGTCGTGCAGGGACTCGGCGAAAATGGTCGCCAGCGCCGCCAACGATGCCGAGCGGATGACGAAGAACTCGATCCACCCCCACATGAAGCCCCACATCCGGCCGTAGCCTTCGCGGAGAAAGACGTAATTCCCGCCGGCACGCGGGTAGAGAATGATGACCTCGGTGAGGGCCAGCCCACCGCAGAGGACGAGCAGGCCCAGCAGTACCCAGGCGGTGATGGCCCAACCGAACGTCGGCACGAACTGGGCGACCTGTGTCGGCTTCTTGAAGACGCCGGAGCCGATCACCGTGCCGACCACGAGCGCCGTCGCCATCCATGGCCCGAGCACGCGCTCGAGATGTTCGGTTGACCGTGGGGTATTGGATGAGGTCGCCATCGCGCTCTTTCCGTGGATGTGTCTGGTCCGGGGCTGACAGTAGACCCGCTCACCGATTCGAATGCAACCGAGTGACGTCGGGCCGTCGCGGAGAAATCGATCGAGACTCGGGTGAAAGTTTGCGGACCGTAGGGGGTGGAGTGCCGATTTTAGCGATAATTCCGATTGATATGCCCTTGTAATTTGCAATGGCAAGGGTAGGATGCGCCCTTTAACTGGCGCCGCCTTCGGCTTTTGCGCCTTTCAAGGCCAACCCGATGGTGAGCATTCCGACACCCACGGAGGCTGCACGACCTATGAGCGAACCTCAACCGTGCCCGGGGTTGGTCCCCCGGCCGGTCCCGCCGGTGACCGGCGGGTTCGACGACGAAAAGCCTCCCTCCCGGCCACGTCGTCATCCCATCTGGCAACACATCCCCGACCGTCTCTGGGACGACTGGCGCTGGCAATCGCAAAACGCCGTCCGCTCCGTCCGCCAACTCCGCGATCTGCTCCCGTTCACCGAAACCGAGTTGGAAGCGATCGGGGCCCTCGAAGGCGAGTACAAGCTCGCCATCCCGCCGTACTACTTCTCGCTCATCGACTGTGACGACCCGAATGACCCCATTCGTCTCCAGTCGGTCACGAGCCCGCTCGAGGCCGAGAACCCGTCCGGCTACGAGTTGGCCGACCCCCTCGAAGAAGACAAAGACATGCCGGTGCCGGGACTGACGCACCGGTACCCCGACCGGGCGCTGCTCGTCACCACGCACGTCTGCACCATGTACTGCCGCTTCTGCACACGGAAGCGGGCGACCATGGTCCGCGGCGGCTGGGACGCCGTCAGCCACGACGACGAGCGGATGATCGACTACGTCCGCGAGCACCGCGAAATTCGCGACGTCATCGTCTCCGGCGGCGACCCGCTCACCTTGCCCACGGCGAAGCTGAAATTCTTCCTCGACAACCTGGCCGCGATCCCGCACGTCGACGTGATTCGCGTCGGCACGCGGGTGCCGGTCACGTTGCCGCAGCGGCTCTACGATCAGGAACTCATCGACCTGCTCGCCAGCGCCGGGAAGGTCTGGATCCAGACGCATTTCAATCACCCCCGCGAGGTGACGCCAGAAGCGGCGCGGGTGTGCGATGCCCTATTGCGGGCCGGGATGCCGATCAACAACCACTCGGTGCTGCTTAAGGGCGTCAATGACGACCTGGAGACGATGCGGCTCTTGATGCGGGCGCTGTTGCGGATCAAGGTGCGGCCGTATTACATCTTCCATTGCGACCCGGTGATTGGGGCCGGTCATTTCCGCACCTCGGTGTGGAAAGGGCTGGAGATCATCGAGGGGTTGCGCGGCCACATGAGCGGGTTGGGCATCCCGACCTACGTCGTGGACAGTCCGCACGGCGGCGGCAAGATCCCGCTGATGCCCAATTACATGGTGAGTGCGTCGGACGACGCGGTCGTCTTGCGTAACTTCGAGGGGCTGCTCGTCCGCTACCAGGCGGAGGACAAGCCGGCGACGACGAAGGAAACGCCGACGCGTGGCGTGAGCGCGTTGTTGACTGGCGCGAAGTCTGCGCTGATTCCGGAAGATACCGATCGCATGAACCGCCGGCGGGACAACGAACGGCTGATCCCGCTATATGTGATGAATGGGGAGTGATCCGGAGTTTGATGGGACTTATGGGACGCATGGGACGTATGGACCCATTAGTCCCATGAGTCCCATAGGTCCCATGAGAATCGGCATCGCCTTCGACCTGAAAGACGACGCGCCGCCCGCCCCCGGACTGCCGGACGACTGGCAGGAAGAGTTCGACAGCCCCGAAACCGTCGCCGCCATCGCCACCGCCATTCGCGCGAACGGCCACCAAGTCACCGAACTCGGCGATGGCCGTCCATTCGTCGAAAAGCTCCTCGCCGACCCGCCCGACCTCGTCTTCAACATCGCCGAAGGCCGTGGCGTCAGCCGCTCGCGCGAGGCGCGCGTCCCCGCCGTCTGCGAAATGCTCGGCGTGCCGTACACGGGCAGCGACCCGCTGACGCTCGCGGCGGCGCTCGACAAGGACGTCGCGCGGCGACTCGTCGCCTCGGCGAAGGTGCACGTCCCGCGCGGCATCGTCGTCCGCCCAGGCGAGGCGTTCCCGAGGGAGTACAACCTCCCGTTTCCAGCGATCATCAAGCCGGCGTGGGAAGGCTCCAGCAAGGGCATCCGCGGCCGGTGCGTCGTCCGGTCGCCGGACGAACTCACCGCCGAACTCGGCGCCAGACTGCGCGACTACCGCCAGCCGCTGCTCGTCGAGGAGTACATTGCCGGCGACGAATTGACCGTCGGCGTCGTGGGCAACGACCCGCCGCGGGTCCTGGGCATCATGCGGGTCGTGCCGCGGGCGCCGGAGGAGTTCTTCGTCTACAGCCTCGAGGTGAAGCGCGACTGGAAGAATCGCATCGGCTACGAGTGCCCCGCGAAACTCGGCGAGACGACGACGGCGGCGGTCGCGGCGGCGGCACTGTCGGCGTACCGGGCGCTCGGCTGTCGCGATGTGGCGCGGATCGACTTCCGGTTGCGCGGCGGCGTGCCGTACTTCCTCGAGGCCAACCCGCTGCCGGGACTCAACCCGGAAACGGGAGACATCTCGTTGCTCGCCCGCTTCACGGGCGTGGATCACACCGCGCTCGTCGGAATGATTCTGGATGCCGCGCTGGCCAGACGCTAATATGAGCCGCTTGTAGTTGGCCGCTTGCGGCTATGCAGGAACCACGCACCGATGCGTCGCACCCGCGTCCTGATCCTCTACAACGAACCGACGCTGCCGCGCGACCACCCCGACGCCGAGTCGGAGTGCGAGGTCGTCTACACTGCCGAAGCGGTGACCAACGCGCTCGAACCGGCTGGGTTCCGCGTACACCGGCTCGGCGTCGGCCGCGACCCCGCCGAGCTGCTCCGCGGCCTCCGCAAAGCCCGGCCGGACGTCGTCTTCAACCTCTTCGAGGGCCTCGGCGACTGGGGCGAAACCGAAGCGTACGCGGTCGGGCTCGTCGAATGGCTCGGCATCCCGTATACCGGCTGCCCGCTGCAGCCGACCGTGCTCGCCCGCAACAAACCGCTCGCCAAGAAACTGTTCGTCGGCGCCCGCCTGCCGACGGCGGCCGCGGTGACCATCGACGAACTGCCGCTGACCGAGTTGCCGCTCACCTGGCCGATCATCCTCAAGCCGGCGACGCAGGACGCGAGCATCGGCATCGACCAGGGCAGCGTCGTCACCAGCCTCGACTCGCTCCAAGAGCGGGCGGCCTACCTGTTGGACACTTACGGCCCGCCGGTCCTGGCCGAAGAATACATCGACGGCCGCGAGTTCTGCGTCGGCATGATCGAGACCCCGGACCTGCGGTGCCTGCCGGTGACCGAGATGGACTTCCGGTGCGAGGGCGAGGGCTGGCCGATCGTCACCTACGACGCCAAATGGAAGCCGGGCACCCCGGAATACGAGTTGATGCCGAACCGTCCCGACGCGACGGTCGGCCGCGCCCTCACGACCCGATTGAACTCGCTCGCGAAGCGGGCGTTTCGGCTCTTGGGCTGCCGGGACTACGCCCGCGTCGATTTCCGGGTCAAGCCGTCCGGCAAGGCATTCAACCTGGAATTGAACCCGAACCCCGACATTCACCCGGCCGCCGGGCTGGCGCACGCGCTGGAGGCGGCCGGCGTCGGCTGGGCGGCGTTCTGCGTCGGGCTGGTCGAACGCGCGCTCGCCCGCGGGCGGCGGGAAAGCGTCCGCGGCGGCCTGAAACTAGCCAATCTGGAATAGCCCGGCCGGTCGAAAGCGCTTGACACTTGGCCGGGGGGCCAGAACAATCTACTCTATTCTGTGCGCCGCAAACGGAATGTCTCACGCCGCCGGCCTGCCGCCGGTCCGGCCTTCGGGGAACCGCCCGGCGCCATTCCGGGGATCCGTCCATGAGTCCGCAA
>DATJGQ010000457.1:0-5612 GCA_035494815.1 Gemmataceae bacterium | reverse complement strand
CGCCGAGGTCGGCGAGACACGTGCGGGCGAGTCCGACGCCGGCTTGTAGCCCGCCCGTCGCCTGCACGCCGCAATCGATCACGCGGGCGCCGGAGATGCCCTGCACGGCGATCCGCAGCGCGTCGGCCGAGGCGGCGAGATGATCGGCAACGGTATTTGCGCGCTCGTTCAAAGTCACGGTGATACCCCGCGTCGCGACGATACAGGATCCGTAAGGTGGGTCGAGTGAAACGAGGCCCACCGGCATTCGATCGGTGGGCCTCGTTGCACTCGACCCACCCTACCCACACTTACCGCCGGGCGGTCACGTTGGAGACATCCCAGAGAAGGACTTTGCCTTGCCCGCCCGTCGCCAGCGTTCGGCCGTCGGGGCTGAACGCTGCCGACCACATGAAGGATTGCGGGGCGACGAGCGTCTCTCGGATTTCGCCGGTCGCCACCTCGATCAGGTGGATCCGCGGCTGCGGCAGGTCGCGCGGGTCCGGATCGCGCCCGAGATTGTCGGGAAACCGCTGGGCGATAACCGCCAGCCACTTCGAGTCCGGGCTGAATACGCGCTCGCGCACGAGCAGTCGCCCTTCATTCGTCTGCGTCCCCAGCACGACGGTCTTGTCGAGTCGCTTTTCGTCGGCTCGATAAAGCCGCATGGTCGTTTGTTCGCCTTGCCAGTGGGCCGCGGCCAGCGTCCGGCCGTCGGGCGAGAATCGGGCGCTGGAGAAATCGTCCTTCTTTTCCATTGGGAAGGACGCCACCTCGCGGCCGGTCTCGATGTCCCACCACTTAAAGGCACCTCGCCACTTGTCCCATTTTTTGGCGGCTTCGAACTCCCGATAATCGCCGACGACCAGCCTCCCATCCGGTGAGGTGTCTCCGAGGAAAACCCAGGCGTACTTGTCCGTGACTGGGATGGTCAGCCGTTCGCGGCCGGTGCTCGCGTCAAAAACCTGGATCGCCTTCACATAACTGTCGTCGTCGCCGCGGGCGACGACAAATCTCCGTCCGTCCCGCGTGAATGCCCCACTGTGCGACTGGCCGTATTCCAGCACTGGTAAGGATTTCGCCGACCGAACGTCCCATAGCGTGACGGCCCGCGGCGGGCGACCCTCGTAAGTGCCGGGCACTTCCTCGATCGCTACAAACTTGGTGCCGTCCGGCGAGAGGTACATGCCGAGCACGTTACGCGGCGGCTGGTGCTTGTATGTCCGCTTTATCTGCCCGGTGCCTAGGTCCCAGGAACGTACCTCGCCGTCGAACGACCAGCGGAACAGTTGCTTGCCGTCCTTTTGGAACCGCTCGTAATCGCGTTTGCCGCCGTACGTGAATGTCGTCGTCCCATCGGGCGATAGCGAGTACTCCCAACTGACGCGGCCGTCCACGCGCGTATCGATGGTGCAAACGGTGCGGCCGCTGCCGACATCCCAGATGGCGATCACGTGACTGGCGTCGTCGATGGCGCTAATCCGCCGGCCGTCCGGGGAAAAGCGCACGCCGTGAACGCTCCCCGCTTGGGCCGGATGAATCAGTTCGCCGAAAAGCCGCTTGGAAACCGATTCTAACTGTGGCCCCACTTTCGGAGCTACGATCGGCACTTCGACGACCGCCGGCGCGACGCGGCCGGCAGTCCAAGCGTCGAACGACAATGCAACAACGGCCGTCCCGGCACCGGCTTCCTCTGGGGCCTCGACCAGGCCCTCAAGAACATTCCCTCAACACCGCTCAGTGAGGTCTAAATGCCTGATACTGGGTGTGCCGGCTGTCGCCTTGGTGGGGAACGTGATGTCGGCCGACGGGTAAGCGTCCGCCGGAATCGTGCCGGGGTACATGACGTAGGCGAACGTGCCCGGTCCGACGCCCGGGGTGCCTACGCCGATTTGCAGGTTCGACTTGCGGCCGACGATCAGACGTTGCTTGATATCCTGGAGGCCGAGCGTCCACGGCCCGTTGAGATGAATGACCGGTGCGTCCTCCGGCTTATCGGCGAAGAGTAAATATCCCAAGCCGTCGCCGTTCGCCGCGTAGCTGATCTTTTGCGGCAGCGGCCGGGTGTCGTCGGCGGGACGCTCCGCCCACAGTTGCACCGTCCACGTCCACGGCTCACCATGGCCCTTGACGCGGGCGAACTCCTTCGGGTTGCCGACTTCCTCCTCCGTGACCCGCCGTTGCATCACGGAAAGACTGGTGTGCGTGAGCGGGCCGTCTTTGATGTCGCCCGCCTCGAACAAGCGGTATTGGTCGGCCTTCTGCTTGAGCGGAAACCGCTCGCCCGGCTCGGTCAGGTCGCCGTTGCCGTTGCGGTCGACGTAAAGCGTCTCGCCGTCCTGCACGAGCCAGACGCGTGTCCTCGCGTCCGCCCCGAAGACGAGCAGACAGTACCGAACCTCCTTGGTCTGGTAAGGCGGCTCCTTGGCGATCGTGCGGTCGATCTTCGACAGGTCGGCGGCGGAAGCTGTCGCGGACGAAATGACCAGCCATGCGAACGCGATCCAATACCTTCGCGGATTCATGGGCCACCTCCTCCGACAGGCGCGTTCCATGCTAATCGGTCCTTGGGCATAGCGAAAGTTGCCAGACTTCCGATTCAACACCCTCGTTCCCAAGCTCTGCTTGGGAACGCACGGTTGCGAAGCTCCGCTTCGCGGGCTCTTCTGTAGCTGGCCTCTGTGAGGCCGGTTCTTCTGTAGCTGGCCTCTGTGAGGCCGGCCTCACAGAGGCCAGCTACAGAACACCAAGACGCGAAGCAGAGCTTCCAGACGTGCGTTCCCAAGCAGAGCTTGGGAACGAGAAAAAAAATCGGTGTGTTACCCCGGCGTCTCGACCGTCACCGCGACGATGATCGGCGCCGTCACGTCCTGCCCCTTAAGGAACTCGATCTGTTTGATCGGCTCCGCCTTGTCCGGTTTCACGGCCAGGTAACGCACCTGCTTGCCGCGGAGGTTGAACGCGAACTTCGACTCGGGCACGTCGTTCCGCTGGATGTAGTCGGCGAAGTGGACGCCGTTTTTCAGCGGGTGGTCCTCCGTCGAGCCGTCGGCGTAGTGCAGGCGGACGATCACGGAGGTTGAGCCGCGGGCGCTGTATGGGTAGCCCCAACCGCTTATGCCGCCGAGGATGTGGATCGCCTTCGCGGGGGCGTTGCAGGGCAGCGTCACCGTTTTGGGCATCGTCGGGGCCAGGTAGCCTTCGGGGCCGTTGAGCATGATCACGTTGGGCACGCGGTCGCCCTGCGGGTCGACGAGGTGGAACGGCACACCTTCAACCGTCTTCGGCGCCCAGTCGGGGAACACCAGCCGCTCGGCGGTCGCGTTGCGGTTGTAGAACATGCCGACCGTGCTGACCGCCGAAGCCGCCTTCTCCAGCGGCAGCGGCAGGTACTTGCCCCGCGTTGTCAGGAACTCCAGGAGGTCGGTCAGGTCTTTGCGGCTGATTTGCTTCTCGAACCCCTCGGGCATGAGCGACTTGTTCGAGGCCGTCAGTTCGGCGATCTCCTCGCGGAGGAGGTTTTTGCGTTTGCCCTCGACGTCGATCAGTTCGACGGCCGTCCGCGATTCGGACGCGAGCAGGCCGCTGAGGATCTGGCCCTTCGTCGTCGTCACGGTGTAGATGCGGAAATTCGCCTCGACGCTGCGGCTCGGGTCGAGGATTTCCGTGAGCAGGTGCTCCTTCGGATGCACGGCCATGCCGGTCAGGTCCGGACCGATCCGTTCGCCCTCCGACGTGTGATAGTGGCACTTCAGACAGTGCTGCTTGAGAACGGCTTTACCGGCGGTGGCGTCACCTTTTTCGTGCGTGACAGCGACGAACTCGTCGATCACCTTCTGTCGGTCGGCGTTCGGCAGAGCGTCGCCGCGGCGCAACAGCCCCATCGCCCGGAAGCGGAGCCGCTGGTCGGGGTGGGCGGCGAGCGCCTGCTTCTGTTCGAGCGACAGTTCCGCGAGCTGCACGTGGCCTTTGTCGATTTCGTCGAGGAGCGACCGCGTCCAGTCCGGCCGGGTGAGCAGGGCCGCGACGCCGGACTTGCGGGCGGACGGGGTGAACCCCGGCAGGCGTTCGAGGATGAGCGCCCCGGTGGTCGGAACGTCGGCGTCCTGCGCCGCGCGGAGGATGCCGGCGGCGAGTTCGGGCGGCGTCCGCGGCGTGATCAGGTCCAGCAGCGTCTGCACCGTTTCCTTGTCCGCGCGATAGCCGATCAGTTCGCGGGCCGCGGCGGCCCGCTGCTCGCCGGAGAGCGATTCGTCCTTGGCCTTCGCGACCAGCGCCGCGACCGCCTCGGCCATGTATTTCTCGAACCGCTTGCTGCCCCAGGCGGTGGCGAGCTTCACCAACAGGCCGCGCCGCTCCGGCGAAAGCCGCGTCGCGAGCCGGTCGAGGCTTTGGTCGAGTTGTTGGTCCATCTTCGGCGGCTCGGACCGCCGCCACTCTTGCGCAAACGCACGGACGATCGCGTCGGCCACCGAGACGTCGCCCTCGGCCAATCGCGCCATCACCGCGCCGGCGGCGTCCGACCCGCCACTGCGGGCGTAGTGCTCCGCGACCGTGGCGGCGACGGACAAAACCCGGTCGGCCGGCTGTTGTTGACCGGCGAGCGCCATCAGGAACTCGTCGGCGTTTTTCGCGGCGGCGGCGGTCGCGGCGTCGGGGATCCAGCGGTCGCCGACGTTTCGGGCGAGTGCCTCCGCGATCGCCTTGCCGGCTTCCGGACTCGGCGGCAGGTCGGCGAGGGCGAGCAGTGACATCAGCTTGACCTGGGCGTCACTCTCGTCGAGCAGACCCGCGGCGAGGATCGCGGCGGCCGACTGCGACGTCTTGGGAAGCACCTGCACCGCGTTGCGGCGAACGCCGGCCGACGGGTGTCGCAGGGCAGCGACCGCGACGGCGTTCGCTTCGGCATTCGAGCCGTCCAGCGCGCCGAGGCCGTGCAATGTCCACAGGGCGTGCATGACACCGGCGTTCAGACCGACCTCATCCAACCTCTGATCGCGGGTCATCGCCACGAGCGCCGGGACGACGTCCTGCTGCCCGCGCTCGACGAGCAACCGCTGGGCGTGCCGCCGCCAGAAAAGGTTGGGGTTCTTGAGCGTCTCGACAAGCTTCTGCGGCGTCGCGCCGGCCAGAGACATCCCGGCCGCGTTGGCGGGCGCCTTGTTCTGATCGTAAACGACGCGGTAAATCCGCCCATGCTTCTTGTCACGGAGGTCCGTCTGATACGCGGCCCCGCGGCCGGTCTGGAAGCCGGCCGGCGTCGGGTTGTGCTGCACGATGAACGAGTACCAGTCGATCACCCAGACGTTCCCGTCCGGCCCGACTTCGGCCATGATGGGCGACGTCCATTCGTCGTCGCTGGCGACCAGGTTGAACGAGTTGTTCGATCGGAAGTTGCTGCCCTCGCGGCGGTACACGAACGCCCCGGTCAGGTGCCCGGTCGGGTCGCTGACGAAGCCGATCCGGTCCCAGTACTCGGGCGGGTAGGCGCGGGCCGTGTACAAGGCGTGCCCCGAGGCCGCCGTGAATCCGCCGTGCCAGTCGACCTGCCGGACGTTTTCGGTGATCGGCTCGAACTTGTTGCTCTCGGCGATGCCCGTCAGCACCGACGAAGACCAGCCGCGGACCCGTTC
>DATJGQ010000456.1:0-4965 GCA_035494815.1 Gemmataceae bacterium | reverse complement strand
GGGCGCCCGCTCCCTTACGGCCGCGGCTGTGACCGAATGAGTCAGCTGGCGTTGAGGACTCGCTGACTATGCTGTAAGAGAAGAGCACTTTCTCTCGCTCTCCAGGTGGAGTTCCTCAGTGTTCGAGCGATTGCGCGCCCGCAACGAATGGAAGTTTTTTTCCGTCCTGCCGAAAGCGGATCGCCCGCTCGCCGTCGCCTGGTGGATCGTGCTCATCCTGCGCGGCGTGCTGCCGGCCGTCTTCGCGATCGCCATGGGCGTACTCGTCGCGGCCGTCCAGCGAGACACGGGCCTCGCCGCAGCCCTTACGCTCGTCGGCTTCGTCTTCGTTCTGCTGCAAGTCCTCACGCCGATCCACCAGGCCGTCGGCGCCAACCTCGGTGACCGCACCGCCTCGTGGCTCTATGATCGACTGACCGAAGCGTGCGTCCGCCCGCCGGGGATGGGGCACCTCGAGGATCCGGCTCTCACCACGGACCTCACCGTGGCCCGCGATTTCGACCTCGGCATGACCGGCCCGCCAATGTTCATCTCGATGGACTTCATCGCCGGCGGGCTGGTCGAAATGATCGGCGGGCTGACGTCGGCGATCGTGCTCTTCGGTTTCGCCTGGTGGGCGCCGGTCCTGCTCGCCGGGGCGTGGCTGGCCACGCACTGGCTGTTGCGCGAGAGCGGCGTCTGGCGCGACCGCAACACCGAAGAGGTCCGCAGCGCCCGCCGCGACGCCGACTACGCTTATCGCATGGCCGTCGACCCGCCGGCGAGCAAGGAATTGCGGCTGTTCGGCCTCGCCGACTGGACGATCGCCCGCTTCGTCAACCGCCGCACGCATCTCCACAAGCTCCAATACGAAGCGACCCGACTCCGAGAGCGGCCGATCCTGTGGAGCATGCTGCTGGTGATCGCCGCGAACCTGGTCGTCTTCTGGTCGCTCGCGAGTGCCGTCGCCGATTCTCGCCTCGCACTCGGAGCGCTGGTTACATTCGCCTCGGCCGCGGTCGGCACGTCGATGATCGCGTTCGGCGGGCTCAACTGGGCGCTCGACAGCGCGTCGGCGCCAGTGGCCGCGGTGCTGCGGCTCGAACCGGCGATGGAACCCAAAGGGGCCCTGCCCTCCGGCAAGCGGCCCGCCGGCGGGTTGCCCGCTCGAGAGATTCGTTTCCGCGACCTCACCTTCGCCTACCCCGGCGGCAAACCCGTCCTCGAAGGTTTCGACCTCACCATCCCCGCGGGTTCGTCGCTGGCGATCGTCGGCCAGAACGGCGCCGGCAAGACGACGTTGGCCAAGCTTCTCTGCCGGCTGTACGACCCGCAAGTCGGCGGCATCGAGGTCGACGGCATGGACTTGCGGGAATTCGACCTGGCGTCGTGGCGGTCGCGGCTCGCGGCCGTCTTTCAGGACTTCACGCGCTTCGAGCTGCCGCTCCGCGACAACGTCGCCCCGGCGGGCGCGCCGGACGAATTGATCAAAGGCGCCCTCGAATCCGCCGGCGCCGCCGGCCTCGCCGGGCTCGACACGATCCTCGCGAAGGGCTACGAAGGCGGCACCGACCTCTCCGGCGGCCAATGGCAACGCGTCGCGCTCGCCCGCGCGTTGTGTTCCATCCAAACCGGCGCCGGCGTCGTGCTGCTCGACGAGCCGACCGCCCAGCTCGACGTCCGCGGCGAGGCGGAGATTTTCGACCGCATCCTCGCCGCCAGCCGTCACTGCACGACCATCCTCATCTCGCACCGCTTCTCAACCGTCCGCCATGTCGACCGCATCTGCGTGCTCGAACACGGCAAAGTGATCGAGCTCGGCACGCACGACGAGTTGATCACCAAAGGCGGCCGTTATCGCACCATGTTCGATTTGCAGGCCCAGCGGTTCACCGCCACCGAAGACGAGGAGGGAAAAACCTATGACCTCCTCGCTTAACGGCCCGCGGCCGGCGGCCCCCGACAAACTGCCGCCGGCGCTGTCGTCGATGTGGCGGTTGTGTAAGCTCGGCTACCGGCACGAACCGCGACTGCTGCTGGCCGCGTTTCTCCTCGCGCTCCTCGCCGCCCTGCCCGACGCGCTGCTCGCGCTCTGGTTCAAACTGCTCGGCCAAGGCGTCCTTGACGGCAATTACGGCCTCGTGCGATTCGCGGCGGTGGCACTGGGCGTATCCGCGGCCGCCACCTGGTTCCTCCGCATCGTCAGCATGCGCGTGCAGCGCACCTTCCGCGACAAAGTGACCATCGCTTTGGAGTCCCACGTCGCCCGACTTCAGGCGACCGTGGCAACGATCGCCCACCAGGAGCGGCCCGAATACCTCGACCGCCTGGCGATGCTGCGGAATCAGGTGTTCGTGCTCGACCACATGTACATGTCGCTGTTCACGACTTGCGGCTGGATCCTTCGCCTGATCGTGACGATCGCGCTGTTGATGTCGATCCATTGGGCCCTCGTACTGCTCGCCGTCTTCGCGGTCCCGACGGTGCTGACATCGACGTGGCGGCCGGCGGTCGAGCGCGCCGCCCAAGAGCGCGGCGCGAAATACGGTCGCCTGGCCCGCCACCTGTTTACGACCGCCACCACCGCGACGCCCGGCAAGGAAGTCCGTGTCATGGGCATCGGACCGCGGCTCATGACCGAGCGACGGCAGGCGTGGGAGCGCTCGCACACGCCCGTGGCGAGTGTCCGTTGGGGATCGGCGGCGTGGCACGCGCTCGCTTGGGCGGTCTTCGGCTGCGCTTACGTCGGCGCGATCGTCTTCGTCTCCGCGGGCCTGCACGCGTCGGCTGGCGACGTCTTGTTGGTCGTCGCCGCCGGATCGCGGCTGTCCGCGTACATCGGCGCGACCGTCGGTGAGATCGGCTTCCTCCGCGGCATCTGGATGGACGGCTCCCGCCGCTTGGCTTGGCTCGAGGACTACGCCGCGGCGATCGTCGCGACCGCCGACCGCCCGGTGCCCGCGCGGCTGACGCAGGGGATTCACTTCGAGCACGTCTCGTTCGCCTACCCGGGCACCGAGCGGCTCGTGCTCGAGGACGTGAACTTCGACCTGCCCGCCGGCGCTGTCGTCGCGATCGTCGGCGAGAACGGGGCCGGCAAGACGACGCTCGTCAAGCTGCTCGCCAAGCTCTACGAGCCGACCGCGGGGCGAATTCTGATCGACGGCGTCGAACTGTCGCGGATGCCCGCCGACGAATGGCGGACGCGATTGGCCGGGGCCTTCCAGGACTTTTTCCGGTTCGAGTTCCGCGCCCGCCACACCGTCGGCGTCGGCGACGTGCCGCGAATGGACGACGAGCCCGCGGTCGTCACCGCCGTCGGCCGCGCCGGCGCCGACGACGTCGTGAGCCGGCTCACCGCCGGATTGGAAACTCAGCTCGGCCCGACCTGGCCGGGCGGCGTCGACGTGTCGTTCGGCCAGTGGCAGAAGTTGGCGCTCGCCCGCGGTTTCATGCGCGACCGCCCGCTGGTGCTGGTGCTCGACGAACCGACGGCCGCCCTCGACGCCGAAACCGAGCACGCACTCTTCGAGCGATACGCCGCCGCCGCGGGTGCCGCCGGCGGCGACGGCCGTATTACAATCCTGGTGTCCCACCGGTTTTCCACCGTGCGAATGGCCGACCTCATCGTCGTCCTCGACGGCGCCCGGGTCGCCGAGGTCGGCACGCACGACGAACTGATGGCCCGCGGCGGCGCCTACGCCGAACTCTACGGCATCCAGGCCGCCGCATACCGCTGAACCGCCGCCCCGCAGGACCGCCCATGTACCCGTTCGCCGCGAAGCTCGTCCAACCGTTCACCTTCTCGGTGCTGCTGCTGGGCATCGTCCTGATCACCCTGAGGTGCCGGCGGCGCGAGCGCCAGCGGGCCTTGACCGTCGCGCTGGTCGCGTACGCCGTCCTGGTGCTGGCGTCCATGAACTTTGTGACCGAGCTGGTACTGCGACCGCTCGAAGACCGCGCGACGCCGCTCGCCGAGCCGCCGCACGACGTGTCCGCGATGGTCGTCCTCGGCGCCGGCGGGTCGCACTCGCTGATCCGCTGCGGACGGGCCGCGCAGCTCTACCGCCCCGACGTGCACAAGCTCGTCCTGGTCACCGGCGGTCGGTTGGACCCGCTCGACCCCATCGAAGCGGAGAAGATGCGCGATTGGCTGGTATTACTCGGCGTCCCCGCGACCGCGATCGTCACGGAGCCGAATTCCCAGTCGACGTTCGAGAATGCGGTGCAGTCGGCCGCGATCTTGCGCGACCGGGGTATCGGTAAAGTCGTGCTCGTGACCGACGCGTCCCACATGATGCGGGCCACCGCCTGCTTCCGAAAGCAAGGGATCGAAGTCGTCCCCGGCCCGTGCGAACGGATTACCCAGGATCGGGACCACGGGCCGGATTATTACCTGCCCAGCGCCGGCGCCGCAAAGGACACGGAGATGGCCCTGCGCGAGTGGATCGGCATCGGCTGGTACTGGCTGCGGGGGCGGGTTTAGTCGGATGGGACCTATGGGACTTATGAATCACATAAGTCCCATAAGTCCCATAAGTCCCATCACGCTTTCCGCACCCACACGCGATTGCTGTGAAACAGGCGGCCGGAGTCCGTTGTTGTCCACCCACGTGCAAGTATGTTCGTCATACTGCCTTTCCGGCGTGTCCAGGTATCTGTCACCATCCGCCATCGTCCGGCGATATTTGACCTGTTGGCTCCCGATTGGCTCCCATCGCGGGAGGGCGCTTCCTTTCCCGCCGAGCGTACGACCATCGTGGCGGCGCGCCAAACACAACCAGGCACACGAGCCCGCCGGGGGTCGTTCAAGGACGCGACCGAAACAGCACTGCCGTGTCACTGGGCGTCTCGAAGGTGGGCGCGACCACGGTCTTCGGCGTGAAGGTCACCCGCCCACTGGGGCGGGGGTCGGAGGAGCGGCGGCTGTTTTTCGACACGGAGACCGGACTGCTCCTCAAGTCGGAACCCCCCAGAGAGTGCCGG
>DATJGQ010000455.1:0-2953 GCA_035494815.1 Gemmataceae bacterium | reverse complement strand
CATCAGCCGTCGTGGCGGTGGGCGGGCGGGTAGGGCGACGCGGCGAATGCAAACCCCACCCGGCCCACCCCACGGGGCCCGTCCAGTCCCCGCTCACGCGCCGGGACCGGCGACGCCACGGCGGCAGGACGAGGGGCAGTTTGACGACCCGCGGTTCGGCGGGATATCGGGATAGGCGGCGAAAATGAGTCGGAAAAAGCCTAAGAAATGCGGGCAAACTGTGTCCGCAGGACCAACGAGTGGTGTCCGATCCGAAAGCGGCCGACGTGGGTAGAAACCTGACGCGGCGAGGTTACTCCCCGTCGTGCAGCCAGCCGCGATCGACCGCGACCCGCATGATGTCGACTCGGCTGTGCAGTCCGAGTTTTTGCATCGACCGCGCCTTATACGTTTCCACCGTCTTGACGCTCACGTCGAGTCGCGCGGCGATCTCCTTATTCGAGAAGCCGAGTGCGATCAATCGCAGCACCTCGGCCTCGCGCTCGCTGAGCGCCGGCGGGGCGTCGCCGCCGGCCGGTTCGCCGACGAACCCTTGCACGACCCGGCCGGCCAGCGCGGGGTCGAGGTAGACGCCGCCGCCCGCGACGACGCGGATCGCGTGGATCAGTTCCTCGGCGGCCGATCGCTTGAGCACGTAGCCGAACGCGCCCGCCTGCAGCACCTGCTTGAGGTAGCTCCGGTCCTCGTGAACCGTCAGGGCCAGAGACTTGACGTTGGGACAGGTCTGCTTGAGCTTCTCGGCGGTCTCGGCGCCGTCCAAACCCGGCATGGAGAAATCGAGCACGGCCACGTCCGGCTGCGCCTCACCGGCCAGTTTCAGCGCCGCGGGGCCGTCGCCCGCCTCGGCGACGACGGACATGTCCGGTTGCGCGTCCACCAGCGCCTTGAGTCCGGTCCGGACGACGGCATGGTCATCCGCCAGCAGCACGCGAATTGTCTTCACCGTTGTTCCCTTTCTCCTCGCCGGGTAGCGGTACCCGGACGAACACGGTCGTCCCTTGTCCCGGGGCGGATTCGATCTGGAACGTGCCTCGCACCAGTAGCGCCCGCTCCTGCATGCCGAAGAGCCCGAGTTTGTGTTGGCCGCTGGCCGCCTGGCGGACCGCCTCCGGTTCGAACCCGCGGCCGTTGTCCTCGACGATAACGAGCAGATGATCGCGGCGGCGCTCCAGGATGACGCTCACGCGGCCGGCGCCGGCGTGCTTGCCGACGTTCGTCAGCCCCTCCATCACGATCCGGTACAGGTGCGTCTCGACTTCCGGCGGCAGGCGGTCCGGGCCGAGGTCGCAGTGGAAATCGGCGGCGACGCCGGCGCGCTCGGCCCACTGCTCGACGCCCCCGCGCAAGGCCCGGGCTAAGCCCAGGTCGTCGAGTGCGGTCGGCCGCAACTCCCAGGCCACACGGTGCGTCGCCCGGCCGACCTGCTCGGCCAGTTCCTGCAGCGGCGTAAACCCGTGGCACAAGCCGTCTACTTGTGTCCCCAACTCGGCCACGCGATCGCGCAGCGCTTTCAAGCCCAGGATCAGCGCGGTTAAGAGCTGTCCGGTTTCGTCGTGTAGCTCCCGCGCGATCCGACGGCGTTCGTCCTCCTGGATGGTCGCGAGCCGGGTCAAGAGGCGGGTCCGCAACAGTTCCTCAGCCTGTTTCTCGCGGCTGACGTCGTCGAAGACGGCGACGGCGCCGGAGACGCGGCCGTCCTGCCGACGGATCGGAGCGGCGCTGGCCCGCAGCCAGGCAGTCCGCCCGTCGCCGAGTTGCGTCTGGAACTCCTCGCCGCTGACCGTCGTCCCGCCGAGAGCGCGCGCCAGCGGGGCCTCGAGCGCGGTGACGCGCCGGCCGTCCGGGTGGAACGCCACCCACTCGCCGCTCTTCGTCGAATCGCCGTTCGACGACGCGCCGAACAACCGCCGGCCGAACGGGTTCGTCAGGACCACGCGGCCGGACGGCGCCTCCGCGAGGAGCACCGCCGCCGGCAGATTGACCAGCACCGCCCGCAGCTTCGCCCGTTCCGTCTCAAGCTGTTCCAGCAGCCGCCGCAACTCCTCCTCGACGAGCTTCCGCGGCGTGATGTCCTGGAAATACACCGATAACCCCAGGTCCGACGGATACGCGCGCACGTCCATCCAGCCGCCCGTCGGCGGGAACAGCGCCTCGAACTGCGTGACGATTCGATCGCCCTGAGCGGTGCGCAACTGCTCCTCGAACACGGTGCCGGCCAATTGTGGGACGACCTCCCACAGCACTTTCCCGCGCAAGTCGCCTTCGGGCAGGCGGAGATACTCGCGGGCCCGGGCGTTCACGTAGGTAAATCGCCACGCGCGGTTCACGGTCCAGAACGCGTCCGTGATGCTTTCGAGAATCGCGGCGGTCCGGCGGTGGGCGGCGCGGATGCGGGCCTCGGCGCGGCGGCGGTCGGTGGTGTCGCGGAGGACCAGCACGGCGCCGAGCACGTTGCCACCGGGCCCCCGGATCGGCGACGCGTTTCCGTCGACCGGCCGGTCGCCGCCTTTGCGATTGACCAGCAACGTCGGCGCCGACAGCCAGGCCGGCCGCCCGGTCTGCACCGCTTCCGCCACCGGCGGTTCGATGGTCCGGCCCGTGCCTTCCTCGATCAGGCTGAGCACCTCGGCCAATGGACGGCCGGCCGCTTCGTCGGGCTGCCAGCCGGTCAGGATCTCTGCCGCCGGGTTGAGATAATCCACGGCGCCGCGGGCGTCGGTCGTCACGACGGCATGGCCGATGCTGTTGAGAGTAACGCGCAACTCCTCGATCTTGCGGTGCAACAGGTGCAGGTAGTGGTGTCGCATCCCGCTCAAAAGACTGATGAAGCAGCCCTCGATCACGAATTGCAGCAGCCGCAGTTGCTCGTGGTCCGCGCCGACGAAGACGCTGCCGATCGGCGGCAGGAAGTAATAGTCGGCGACGAGCGCGGCCAAGACCGTTGCGGCGAGTC
>DATJGQ010000454.1:0-5029 GCA_035494815.1 Gemmataceae bacterium | reverse complement strand
GGGCGCCCGCTCCCTTACGGTCGCGGCTCCGACAGCAGTAGACTGACCGCATGGCGGTCTTCTTCTACGACCTGCTCCGGACCAGCCGCCGAGGCCACGTCGCTCTGCTGCGGACGGTTTATGCGCTCGCCTTGCTAATCGCCTTGTACAGCGTCTACGCGCGCTGGTTCTCGCGGGACAAGGCGGCGATGGAGGCCCTGCCGCCGTCGGCGATGGCGAAGTTCGCCGAGGAATTCGTCAGCCTGTTTCTGATGATCCAGATGGGAGCGGTCGTGCTGCTGACGCCGGCGTACACGGCCGGCGCCATCGCGGAGGAACGACAACGCGGCACGCTGGAATGCCTGCTCACCACGCACCTGACGCCGACGCAAATCGTTCTGGGCAAGTTCGCCGCCCGGGTTACGCACCTGGTCGGGGTACTCCTGACGGGGCTGCCGATTCTGTCGCTGTTGCCGCTCTGGGGTGGCGTGTCGCCGAAATTGATCCTGAGCGGGTTCGTGGTCACGGGACTCAGTGCGGCCACCCTGGCGGCCTTGAGCATTTGGTGGTCGGTCGAAGCGCGAAGCGTGCGCGGCGCGATCGCGGGGACCTACTTCTTTGCGACTGTCGCCAGCGTCTGTCCGATATGTGGCTGCTTCAGCCCGTTCATGATCTTGCTGGCCCAAATGCAGCAGATATCGTTTGCCGAATTCGTGCCGCAACTCGCCATCGTTGCCGGCTCGCACGTCTTTCTCACGGCACTGTTATTGGCTTCTGCGGTGCGCAGATTGAACATACCCAGAAGGGCCATGATCCCTGCGACCGCCGTTCCTACAGTGGGGATTGGCGACCGCGCGACACGAGAGGCTTGGCCCTATCCGGAACCCCCCTTTGGGCCGCCGCCGGTCAGCGGCCGGCCGCTGCTGTGGAAGGAATTGCACTTCGGCGGAAGCGATGTCGCCCGAATCGTCGGTCGAGTGCTGCAGGTGTTCGGGTTCATTTTTGTCACCGTCGTGATGTCCATTTTCTTTGTGGCTGCCCTGAACAGTGACGACGACCACGATCGCGGCGAGTTGAACGTGTTCATCCGGATCATGGCCGTCGTCGTGATGCTAACCGCCACGATCGGGGCGTTGATGCAGGCGACGGCGAGCGTCGGCCGGGAACGTGAGGAGGGGACGCTCGACATGCTGCTGACGCTGCCGGACGGGCGGAACGAGGTGCTCGGGTCGAAGTGGCTCGGCAGCGTTTTGTGCGGGCGTTGGCTGGTGCTGGGGCTATTCGTTTTTCTGGTGTTGGGCGTGTTTGTCGGCGGCGTGCATCCGTTGGCGTTACCGGCGTTCGCAGTCGCGGCGGCGGCGCATCTGGCGTTCGCGGCCAGTCTCGGAATCTATCTCTCGGTCGCGACCGCGAGCACGGGGCGGGCGGCGATGATCGCCGTGGTGATTCTGCTCGCCGTTTGTCTCGCGCCCGTCGCGTTTTGTCCGGGCGGGCTCGGCAGCGTCCCGCCGGTCGCGTGGGTCATATGTTTGCCGCGGCGAGTGGGCGATTGGCCGTGGGAGGGCGTCCCGCCGGAGGCAGTGACTCTTCTGCTCGGCCTATTTGCGTACGGCTGCCTGGCCTGGGTGTTCTGGCTGCTCGCGGTGCGGCGGTTTCATCGCGAGGCGGACCGTGGCGCGGCCGTTGTCTGACACAATGACCTGACCAGCCCGAAGCGCGAGCGAGGGATGAGGCTCCCGTCCCTCGCTCGCGCTTCGGGCTAGTCAGAATCGCCTCATCCACGCCTTGGTACACTGACCGCATGGCGGTCTTCTTCTATGACCTGCTCCGTAGTACTCGCAAGGGCCGTGTTGTGCTACTGCGGACCGCCTATGCGCTCGTCTTGCTGCTTGCGATGTACAACTTGCATCGGCGCTGGTTTGACGAGGGAGTGCTGCCCGGAGTGCGGGAACTGGGCCCGGGGACCGAACTCGCGTCTCGGGTCAGCGATCCGACGGGGAAGGCGAAATTCGCGGAAGAGTTCACCCGGCAGTTTCTTCTCATTCAGATGGTGGCAGTGCTGATCCTGACACCGGTGTACACGGCCAGCGCGGTCGCCGAGGAACGGGAGCGCGGCACGCTCGACTCCCTTCTGACTACCTATTTGACGCCCAGACAATTCGTAATCAGCAAGCTGGCGTCGCGGGTCGTGCAAATGTGGGGAGTACTCTTAGCCGGCCTGCCGATACTGGCACTCGTACCGTTGTGGGGCGGTGTGTCTCCCGGTATGATTTTCGGCTGGTTCGGCCTGACGGCGGTCACGGTCCTTTCGCTGGGCGCCCTCGGCATCTGCTGCTCGGCGCGAATTTCGACGCCCCGCGCGGCCATCGCGGCGACTTATGCGATCGCAGCCGGCGGCTCCTCCTGCCCCTTGGTTTTCTTCGGAAGTCCCTTCTGGCTGATATGGTCGCTTGTCAACGACCGGATGATTGTCGGCGACATGCTGGGCATCGTCCTCCCCATGGCGGCCGTGCTTCACATCTTTTTGGCCGTCATGTTAATCGACTTCGCCGCGCGAACCCTCGTCCCTCGGGCGCAGACCATCTCGCTACCGGCGACTCGACCGGAGCCGCCCGTCGACTCGCCGCTGCCGCCACAGCCGTGGCCGCTCTCGGAACTTGATTTCTCGCTGCCGCCGGTCGGCGAACGGGCACTTCTCTGGAAAGAGCTGCACTTCGGCGGAAACAATGTCGTCCGGTACCTCATGGCGCTCGTCCGGGTGTTCTTTTTGGTTCTCGGTGCGCTGGGCCTGGCCATGTTTGTGCTTTCCGTCGTGTTCAGCGGCGGGCCGGTGTTTCAGCAGCAACTCAACGACATCGTCCGCGTCGTGGCCGTCGGCACGCTCCTGACCGCGCTGGTCGGGACGGTCCTCCAGGCGACGGCGAGCGTCGGCCGCGAGCGGCAGCGGCAGACGCTCGACATCCTCATGACACTGCCGAATGGCCGGGACGAGGTTCTGCGAATGAAGTGGCTCGCCAGCTTCATGTGCGGCCGCTGGCTATTGCCGGTGCTCCTCGGCGTTTTGGTTCTCGGGATGCTCGGCGGCGGCGTGCATCCGGCGGCCGTGCCGCTGTTCGTGATTGCCGCGGGGGTCCACGTGGGTTTCGCCGCGAGCCTCGGCGTCCTGTTGTCAGTGACCGTCCCGAGCACCGATCGGGCGGGGTTCCTCGCCGTGTTGGTGTTATTCCTGTCGTTCGTCGTGCCGCTCGTGTTCTGCCCGGCCGGCGTGGGGTTCATGCCGCCGGTGGCGTGGCTGTTCCTCTTGCCGCGTTCGTCATTAACCAATTCGGATTCGACGATTCTTGCGGGGGCCGGTTCGCCGATTTTTCCGCTCGCCGTGCTCCTCGGCCTCGTCACGTATGCTTGCCTGTCGGGCGTGCTCTGGCTGCTCGCCGTTCGCCGTTTTCATCGGGAGGCCGATCGTGCCGCCATCGCCTGACGCGCGGCCAAGAATCTTATTCGTCACCGGCCGATTGGCCGAGCCGGCCCTGCGGCGAGTGCTCGCGGACTTGGCGCCGCGGGCGGGGTTCGAGCCGGTCGTTGCCATGATGCCGATTTCCGTCGCCGCCCTGCTGACGACGGACTGGGTCGCGCGGCACCTGGAGCCGCCGGCGGACGTGGAGCGGGTGATCCTGCCGGGGTTCTGCCGCGGTGATGCCGCAGAGGTCAGCGAGCGCGCCGGCGCCCCGGCGGAACACGGACCGAAGGACTTGCGCGACCTGCCGGATTATTTCGGGGCGGAAGCGGGCGGCGCTGCTCAGAGCAGCTACGGAGGCCACGACATCGAAATCCTCGCCGAGATTAATCACGCGCCACAATTGAACCGCGATGAGATTTTGGCGCTCGCGAGACGCTACCGCGCGGACGGCGCCGACGTGATCGACCTCGGCTGCGACCCGGGGGCGACTTGGGCCGGCGTCGGCGACGCGGTCAAGTCACTGCGCGACGAGGGCCTGCGGGTTTCGATCGACAGCATGAACGTCGCCGAAGTCGCCGCCGCGGCAAAGGCCGGTGCCGAATTGGTGCTGAGCGTCAACGCGACCAACCGGCAGTCCGCATCGAATTGGGGAGTTGAGGTGGTCGCGATCCCGGACGTACCGGCGACGCTCGATGGGCTCGACCAGACGCTGGACGCGCTGACCAAGGCGGGCGTGCGGTTTCGGGTCGATCCGATCCTCGAACCGATCGGGTTCGGCTTCGCGGCGTCGCTCGGGCGGTATCTCGAAGTGCGACGCCGGTTCCCCGACGCCGCGATGATGATGGGGGTGGGCAACCTGACGGAATTGACCGACGTCGATTCGGCCGGCGTGAACGTGCTGCTCGCGGCGTTTTGCCAGGAGTTGGGGATCCGCAGCGTCTTAACGACGGAGGTGATCAACTGGTGCCGGTCGTGCGTGCGGGAGCTGGCACTCGCCCGGCGACTCGTCTTTCACGCCGTCCGCGAGCGGGTGTTGCCGAAGCGGCTCGAACCGGACCTGGTTATGCTGCGTGACCCGAAGTTGCACGAGCAGGGCGCAGCGACGCTGCACGAATTGGCCGAGCGGATTGGCGATCGCAATTACCGGCTGTTCGCGGAACGCGGCGAGATTCACGTCATCAACGGTTCGATGCACCTCCGGGGCGCGGACCCGTTCGAGCTGTTCGCCGAGATGCAGCGGCGGGACGCGGCGATGGATGCGTCGCACGCGTTTTATCTCGGCTACGAGATGGCGAAGGCGGTGACGGCGCTGACGTTGGGCAAGAATTACGTGCAGGATCAGGCGCTGCGGTGGGGTTTCCTGACGCGGCCGGAGGAGCCGCGGCATCCGGGGTAGTCAACTCTTCAGCCCGAAGGGCTGGGACAAATCAGCCCAGGGCAACGCCCTGGGTTCTCCGGCGGCAGCCATCATGCCGCCTGAAAGGCTGCGACAGATTCCCGCCCTGGCTCTCGCAGCCTTTCAGGCTGCAGCAATTGACTGCTCTATTCCCCAGGGCGTTGCCCTGGGCTGGTTTGTCCCAGCCCTTCGGACTG
>DATJGQ010000453.1:0-2768 GCA_035494815.1 Gemmataceae bacterium | reverse complement strand
CCGCGGCAGTCGCTGGTGGCTTTCGGGCAAGGATTGGTGCGCTTGGAACGCGACCTACGGCCCGCGCGGCACCGACGGCCTGCCGCGACCGCTCTGGGACGGCAAGACCGGTCGAATCGACCATTCGGTCACGGACCACTGGCAGCATTACGATTTGCGACTCGTGCTGGAACGAAACTGGAAGACGCTCGCGCCGAAGCTGAAAGGCAAGCTGCATCTCTACTCCGGCGACCACGACGATTACTTCCTCAACGACGCGATGCGGCTGCTGGAGTCCGCGACGAAGAAGTTCGACCCGCCGTTCGACGGCCAGATCACGTTCGGCCAATGGCAGGGGCACGGCTTTCATCCGCTCAGCGACGCCCAAACCACCGCGGCGATGTTGAAGCGATTCGAGGAGGGGCGGCCGCGATGAGAGCGTTGCGAATCCTGTCGCTGATGTTGGCGCTCGGTTGCTCGGCCGCCCTCGCGCAGCCGCCAGTTAACATTGCCGACTGGACGCCGCGCCCGGCGGAGGGCAAATCCGAGCCCTGGGAGAAAGCCGTCGAAAAGGACTGGGTCGATGCCCGATTCCGGTCGACGGACACCGGGCCGACATTCGACGCGACATTCGCCATTCTGGACGGCCTTCGCCGGCAGCTCGTCTACAAGGGAACCGCGATCCGCGTCGGCGAGCACGGCGAGGGAGCGTGGCTCTTCGATCGTTGCCAAATGCGCTGGGTCGCCGGCTGGACTGTGGACTTTCTCAAACACAGCGACCGCCGATTCGGACTGCTCAACACGCCCGAACCTGCGGGCGTTCTGAGTTTACTGACGTCTCCGGGCCCGGGCTGGGCGGGCGCGGACGGCAATTGGGTCACCGACACACCGCCGACTCTTCCACTCCCGCACAAGTGGGCGAAGTACCACGGCATGTACCTCCACGGTAAACAGGTAGCCGTGGTCTACACCATCGGCGGCGTCGAAGTGCTCGACGCGCCGTGGGCAGAGAGCGACGGCGGCTACGTCGGCCTCACGCGCTCATTGGTGATCGGGCCCTCGTCTCGTGTACTGAAGTGCCATATCGCCACCGTAGATGAAAAGGCGCTCGAAGCGGTCGGGACGGGCACGTGGCCCATGCTGGGGCTCCGCCGGCCGAACGGTGCGACCGACTATTTCTGGGTGCATGGGGACCGGAGCGTCTCGCTCCAGAAGGAATCCTCACGTTTGATCCTAGTCATCGAGCCGCATGAACGGCCCGTGGCGTGCAAACTGGTGTCGTGGGTGTGCCCTCGCCAAAGTGCATTTGCAAGATTCTTCCCGTCATTCAAAAGAGACGTCGACCTGAAGAACATCCGGAAGCTCACGGTCCCCGGCTTACCGCGCTGGGGCGAGCCTCTCGTCACGGCCGGCGAGGTCGCTCCCGACGACGCCCCGTTCGTCATCGACACGCTCACGGTCCCGTACGACAACCCGCACAAGGCGCTGTTCTTCCTCACCGGCGTCGACGCGCTGCCCAACGGAGACCTGGCCGTCTGCACCTGCCACGGCGACGTCTGGATCGTCGGCGGCATCGACGCGTCGCTCAAGACGCTGACCTGGAAGCGGTTCGCCACAGGGCTGTACCAGCCGCTCGGGCTCAAGGTCGTCGACGGCAAGATCGTCGTCCTCGAGCGCGGCCAACTGACGCGGCTGCACGACCTGAACGGCGACGGCGAAGCGGACTTCTACGAAAACCTTTGCAACGATTGGCACACCGGCCCCGGCGAACACTCGTACGACACCTGTCTGGAGGTAGACCCGGCCGGGAACTTCTGGTTTTTTAAGACCGGTGACACGAACCTGCCTCACGGCGGCTGTCTCCTGCGGGTGCCCAAGGACGGCGGCACGGTCGAGGTGATGGCCACCGGCTTTCGGCACCCGATCGGGCTCGGCATGTCGCCGACCGGCATCGTCACGGGCGCCGACCAGGAAGGCAACTGGATGCCCGCGACGCGGATCGATCAGTACCGCCGCGGCGGCTTCTACGGCGACATGCGGGCGCATCACCGTGCGACGCCGCCCGCGACGTTCGACCCGCCGCTGTGCTGGCTCCCGCGCGAGATCGACAACTCGGCCGGCGGGCAAATCTGGGTGCCCGCCGGGCTCTTCGGCCCGCTCGGCGGCCGGCCGTTGCACCTGAGCTACGGTCGCTGCAAGGCGATGCTGCTGATGCGTCAGGAACTACCCGATGGCACCGTGCAGGGCGGCGCCTGCGACCTCGGCTGGCACTTCCTCTCGGGCGTTAAGACCGGCTGCTTCCGGCCGCAGGACGGGCACCTATACGTCGTCGGCCTCAACGGCTGGCAAACCGCCGCCGAACGCGACGGCTGTTTGCAGCGCGTCCGCTATACCGGCCGGCCCGTCGTGACGCCGCTGAGCGTCGAAGCGTTCGCGGGTACGCTGCGGTTGACTTTTTCGCAGCCGATCGACCCGAAGCGCGGCGCGGACGTGAGCAACTACCATATCCAGCGGTGGAACTATCACTGGAGCGGCGAATACGGCTCGAAGCGCTACCTACCGGACCGGCCAAACGTCGCCGGTCAGGAGACGGTCGACGTGACAGCGGCAAGGCTCGTGGATGACAAGACCATCGTGCTGACCGTACCGGCGCTCAAGCCCGTGATGCAGATGGAGCTATCGTTCAAGCTCACGACGGCGGCTGGCGCGCCGTGCAGTGGCGTCGTCTATCACACGATCAATCAGTTGCCGCCAACGGCAGTGGTACGAAAACGCCGACCAGCCCGAAG
>DATJGQ010000452.1:0-6805 GCA_035494815.1 Gemmataceae bacterium | reverse complement strand
TTCGACGTGCCCCCGTCGAGCTCGGCGTACAGGCCCCACATCGCCGAACCGGAGACGAACGTGTTCGTGATGGTAACAGAGCCGTTCAGGTCGCCCGCGAACGACAGGCCGTCGCACCCGGAGCCCACGAAGAAGGAATCGCTGATGGTCCAATCGGCCGAACCCGCGAACTGAGCGACAGACAGGCCGGCCATCCATGATCCGCCGGCCGTCGTGTCGACGATGGAAACGGTGCCGTCGATCGTGCCGACGAATGCGATGGCGTCGTTGCCGCAATTGTCGAAGATGCAGTTGCTAATCGTCCAGTCGGCCGCGCCCGAGGACAGGTACGCATACAGGCCGTCCATCCCCGTTGCGAGGAAGTTGGTGTTTTTGATAGTGACGTCGCCGCTGACCGTGCTGTCGAAGGTGATGCCGTCGCAGCCGGTGCCGACGATAACGCCGCGGTCGAGGGTGAACCCATTGACGCCGGATGCGTAGATGCCCGCCATGTCGAAACCGGTGCCGGACACGGTCAAGCAGTTCAAGTCCACATTGACGGTATCGACCAGGTACACCGCTTCGAAGTTGGTGCTGCTAATGATTCCGCCGGAATCCTTGGTTAAGCCGTCGCCGGTGATCGTCAATCCGGCGACGCCGCCCGTGTCGACGAGGTAGATAGCGTGATCGGGGCCGGCGCCAAAGCTCCCGGCGGAGACGCTCAGAAAGGTCAGCCCGGCGCCGCCGATCGAGACGCCTTCGACTTTCAGGGCGATGCCCGTCTGCGTGCGAATCGTGTTGCCCGATCCGCTGATGTTGAGCGTACCGCCGCCGGTCGCCAAGACCCCATGTCCCGAAGTCGTGTCGATATTAAGCCCGCCGTTCGTAAAGCTGACCGTCGCGGCGTTGTTGCCGGAAATCACGACGCCGGCGAACGCGCCACTGGACAGCAACTTTTTGGCGCCGCTAAACGTCACGACCGCGCCGCCGGAGTTCTCCGCGACGAAGATGCCGTCTGCGGCGCTGCCGCTGGTAAGGTTACCGGAGACGGTGACGGAGCCGCCGGTCCGGCCCGTGACATAAACGGTCTCCGACCCCGAACCGGAGATGTCCGCCCCGAAGCTGATTGTGCCAGCCCCACCGAACAGCCTGAATCCCTTCTGGCCGGCGTTCGTCACCGACATATTCGGGCCGACGGTGGCGAAGTTCAATCCGTCCGGGCCCGCGATACCGTCGCCGAGCGTATTTGCGACGTTCACCCACTGAACATCGACGCCTTCGGCGAGAACAATGCCCGCCCCGGCGGCGTTTGTGATCGTCGGATTTAATCCTCCACCGGCCGCGACCAGGGTATAGCCGGAGATCGTTAGGCCGAACGGCTGGCCATAGAGCTTCTGGCCGGCCTCCATTTCCAGCCCGTCGGCGTACATGCCGCTGCCTTGGTCGACGAAGATGAAGTCGTCCGGCCCGTCGAGATCGCCCGATCCGCCGGCGCCGTTAAGGCTTGTGAGCGCGGTGAACGGCCGGGCGCCCGTGCCGTCGGACGGCCCGTTGCCGCCGGCGTAGGCGTTGTTCACGTACCACACGCGGCTATCGATCGTGATCGTCGCCGTCACGGCCAAGGCTGACACATTCCCGGCGCTGTCCATCACCCGATACGTGAACGACGTTGAGCCCGCGTAGCCGACATTGGGCAGGAATGTAAACGTCCCGTTCGGGCTGATCGTCAGACTGCCCTGCAGACCCACGGTCGAAACATTGGTCACTGTGATCGGCAGGTTTCCGTCCGGGTCGGAGTCGTTGTCGAGGAGACTGCCGGAGACGACGGCGGCCGCATAGCCCGCCGGGCCGGTACCGACGCGCAATTCGGTGTTACCGACGGCCGTAAAGTTGTCGTTGCGGGCGATCGGGCGAGCGTCGACAATGATCGAGTTGCTCGTTCCGTGAACGATGGCACTGACGGTATCGGTCGCCGTAACGGTTTGGAGGCCGGGGGTGACAAGCGTCACGCCGTTCGTGAATGTGTGCGTGCCTTGGTCGGCAACGACGAACGTGTAATCGCCCGGCACCGATGCGCTTTCGTTGAAGTCCGAATGCGTAAAGTGGATCGTCCCGGAATAACCCTTGGCGGTGTTGTTGAACGCGTCTTTCGCGGTCACTGTGATCGAGAATGGCGTGCCCGGGTTAACAGCGGTCGGGGCGGTCACCGTGAACGACGCCGCAGCCGCCGGAAGGACGGTTGCCGTCCGGCTGACGGTATTGCTGGACGCGAAGCCGTCGGTCACCGCAAATGTGACGATCCGCGACGTGACGTTCGGCGAACCCGACGTGTTTGCGTACCGGACAGACCGTAGCGCCGCTTGATAATTCGCGAGGCTCGACGTGCCGGAGAGCGCCATGACGCCGGTCGACGGGTTGAAGTTGCCGGTGATGCCGTTCTGGTTCGCAAAAGTGAGCACATCTTGCCCGCTGACGTAAGTCCCGCCCGCAATCGCGACGGTCGCTCCGGCAAGACTCGGGTCGTCAGTGTCGCTGACAGTCAGACTCGCCGTGATCGGCGTCGGCGGACCGCCTTGTGTGTAAGTAAAGCTGGTCGATTCGATCCCGGCGAGCACCGGGACGGCGTTGGCTACCTCGACGGTTGCCGAGCCGACGGAAACCATCCCCGATGTGTTGCGGAGCGTGTAGAAGAAGGTGCGCGGGCCTTTGGCGCCGGTGGCCGGCGTGAAACTGAAACTGCCGTCCGAGTTCACCGTCACCTGGTCGAACTGTTGCGTCGTGCCGGCGGTGACGACGGACAGGGTCTGCGCCGGATTGTTGAAGTCCACGTCGTTGGCGAGTACGCCCGTCGCGGCCGCGATCGTCAAGGGAGCGCTCGGCGTCATCGTGTAATGATCGTCGAACGCCACCGGAGAGAGTCGCACCGAACCCGGCACGAGCGTCATATACGGGTCGAGCGTGTCGGTTAACGTGGCGCTCGTCGGGACTGTCCCGAAGTTGCGGATCGAGACGATATACCGCACCGTGTCGCCGGGGTCGGCACGGCCGTCGCGATCGACGTCGACGAGGAGGAACGACTCGACCCGCGCGGTCACGGTCGTGCCACGCCCGCCCGTTGGATTGGGCGGAGTCGGGGTCGCGGCCGTGGGCACCCAACCGCTGCCGGGCTGGCCGCCGGGTGGAATGACGATGAGCCCTTTGCCGACGAGAGATCGGGCCAGGTCGAGGTCCGACGCTGTGACCGTGCCGTCGCCGTTGACGTCGGCGGTGACCTGAATCCCGCCGAAGCCCTGTCGGACCAGAAGCATGTCGGCCGAGCTCGAGACGCCGTCGCGGTTCACGTCGCCCGGCACGACGTTGAACCGGAAGGAAAAGTCCGTCCCGGCGGCACCGTTGCCGGAAGGGAACGTCGCGGTATCGTCGAGCCACTCGCCGTCGAGCGGGGCGTTGCCGCCGACGCCCGTAACGCCGGCCGAACTGACGATTAACCGCAGCCCGTCTGCGACCAGCGGCGTCGTCAATGCCCAGGTTGCGGTGAATGTCGCCGAATCGTAGCTCAGGACGGCCGTATTGACGGGGTAGCTCGCGTTGTACGTCCCGAGGATCGACAACGCGCCCGGCGCAATGTTGACGTCCGACGTGAATCGTACGGACACCCTGTCCAGATTGGGCCACGGAATGGAAGTCGACTGACCGGCCCCGTTTGGGACGACGTAGCCGAGGCTTGTGTCCCCGAGCCCCTGCGCCTGCAGGTTGCCGAGAAACGCGGGCGTCCAACTGCTGCTTCGGAGGTAGACGCCGGCGACCATCGGGGCGCGTTCGACCGGCGTGACCAGAACGTCACCGGTGCCCGGACTCTGCGAGGCGTCCGTCTTGATCGTCGCAAAGGCGGACCCGGACACAGAGCCCTGGTTGAAGACTCGGTCGATCCCCTTGGCCAGCGGGCTGTCGATGGTGCCGTCAAAAGAAACCTGGACGGTCTTCTGAACCGGGATGGCGCCGAACGTCGCGGTGACCGTCTCGCCCGAGGGCGTGAGTCGTTCCTCGAGCTGCTCTAGTGTCAGAGCGCCACCGCGGGCGACGTTCGCACGGACTCGCCGCGGATATTCTGCGTCGCGTCCCAACTTGCGAGAAGTCTCAGGAAAGCGCAACAAGAGGTCGAACGGGCGGGCCATGGACGGGGTCCTTGCCGCGGGGCGGTGGGCGACGGCGGCCGGGACAGGCCACGTCAGCGCAGGAGTGATCGCGAGAAGCCGTGAGTACTATACGTTAGTGGCGCGCGGGGGAGGCAGCCGCGTTCGACTGAAAGGAGAGGCAAGATCCCTGAGAACCGTACGCTACCGGCCCTCGAGCAGCGCCAGCAGCGGCTGCCAAATGGCGGCAGCGTAAATTTCGGACCCGAGCAGATTCGGGTGCAGTAAATCCGGCATAACCGCTCGCGGCAGCGCCCCGTCAGGCAGGCAATCGTACCGTACTCGCGCAGGCCGATCAGAGGCCCGGAGGCGGACGGGAGATCGCTGTCGACCCGGGCTCCCGGCAGGGTCAGATCTGCGCGTTCGCGTCGTCCGGGAATGACCTGTCAATGGGGAGCGGATCGATCCACGGCGTCAGATTTGCACACTTCGAATACTAAAGCCCGCTCGATGCCACGTTTGTAGGAGGTGCCCTATGACAACTGTCGCTCCGACGTTTTCGCTCGTCCTCAACGAAGAGGAACGGACGCAACTCCTCAACCTGCTGACGCAAGTCCTCCGCGATACCCGCGTCGAAGAGCACCGGACCGAAGCGCCGGACTATCGGGAATGGGTAATCCGCCGAGAGGAGATTCTGGAGGCCATTATTAGTCGTCTCCAGATCTTGAACCCGGGTAACCCGACCGGAAGCCGGGAGGCGACGTGATCCGCAAGCTAAAATCGGGCCAGTATCGACTCTACTCGCGAAAGGTTGATCGCAAGACGGGGAAGCGGCGCAACCTCGGGACGTTTGACACACTCGAGCGGGCCCGACAACACGAGCGCGCGGTGCAGTTTTTTAAGCACCGCTAACTTCGGATGGCCACGCGCATAAAGCCGCGCGGGGCGGTCTTAACCGAAGTCGATTATCAGACTGCGCCCTCAACTGCCCGGAGGGCGGCCAAAAAGTCAGAATTTGACAGCTCAAGCCTGTCGGATCTACCAAAAGGCGCGTTTCGTCACCGATTGGGTCGCAAGACCTTCTGCCCCATGTGGTTACGTGTTGAAGCGAGGCGCGAAAGCTGTGGGTCGGCACCGACCGGCCAGAAAACCCCCCGAAAAACAAGAATAGCACACAACGTCAAATCGTCTCAGATCATAGATTGATCGCTATGGCGACCGCGAAACGGAATGATCGGTTATGGCATAAGAAATGCACAATTGTTTGAATGTTTAAGCGATAGCGACGACAGTCAAGGCAGACCAATTCGACAGGGACCAAGTCGAACAGATCCCCGCCCTGGGTCTCTCCCAGCCCGTGGCCGTCGGTAGTGCCCCCGACGGTCGATTAGCACGGGCTGATCGTCAACCGCGTAACGGAAAGCCGGGACCACGGATCGAGTGTCCCGCGATGGTGGTTCGCCGACGTGGCGACCCGCCGGATGACCCCTGTGCGCCGGACATCCAGGAGAACGGACGATGGAACTGGCTCGCGCGGATGCCCTCTCGCCTGACGTGACCCGAACGGGAACCGGCGCGGTCAAGCCGGTCCCCGTGAGCAACTCCGTGCCTGTTGCGCTCCCGCCGATTCGCACGAACGTTCGCGGCGGTGCTCGCCTACTCCCGGGCGAGGAGACTCTCATCCCGGATCAGCGGGCGGAATTATCGCCTGCCCAAAGCGTCGAACGCCGCTTGGCGCTGTTGCTTAAAGACGCGGCAGTTCCTGTCAGTCATGTGCGCATGGCGGCGCATCTGAGCCGCAAGTCGTAACCCAATCCGCCACTTACTCGAACCACCCGGCTGAGCCGCTGGGTGGCCGCTTCCCTTTTCTACCTAGGTCGAAATGACTTCAATGAGATGCGCCCGTCTGTCATCGCGCATTTCAATGGTCGGGTTATCGACCGGTTCCCCGTCGTAAGTCAGTTTCGGCGTGCCCGCTGCCGTCGATTGGCCGACGCGGACCTCGTATTGTGCGGATCGATAGCGGATGCGAATCGTCGCTCGCTCCCACGCCGCCGGCAAGCATGGCTCAATGACAAGTTGATTCCCTCGGATCGACACTCCGAACACCGATTCGATGATTGCCCGGTAAAACCAGCCGGCCGATCCGGTGTACCACGACCAGCCGCCGCGGCCCACATGCGGCGGCTGACTGTAAACATCGCCAGCGAGGACATAGGGCTCCAGCTTGTATCGATCGGCCCGGCCGAGTGTGGCCGCGTGCACGGGGTTGAGAATGGCTAACAACTCACCCAAACGATCGCGGCGACGCTCCGACGACGCGCGCGCCGTCGCGAGAATGGCCCACACCGAGCCGTGCGTGTATTGTCCGCCGTTCTCGCGGATACCCGGCAGATAGCCGGCGATGTAACCCGGGTTATGGTCCGGCTGGTCAAAGGGCGGCGTAAAGAGGGCCACCAGGCCATCGGCAGGCCGCACGAGGCGTTCGAACACCGCGTCCATCGCACGGGCCGCGCGGTCTCGGTCAGCGTGCCCGCACATGACGGCCCACGTCTGGGCCAGCGAATCGATCTTGCACTCGGCCGCGGCGTTGGTACCCAGCGGGGTGCCGTCGTCGAAGAACGCGCGAATATACCAGTCGCCATCCCACGCGACGGCTTCCACCGCCTTGCGAAGTCGTTCGACGTGTGCAC
>DATJGQ010000451.1:0-3164 GCA_035494815.1 Gemmataceae bacterium | reverse complement strand
ACCCCTTTCCCGGGCACGAGCGTTCGTCGTCGGGCGATGAGGAACTCCAGATCCACTCCGGCATCGGCCAACGGTTCCAGTCTCGCCGCGAGACTGCCGACGGTGTCATCGATCGCACGAGTCCAGACGTCAACCTTGCTGATCGTGTACGGCATGGCGGTCCTCCCTTGGTGGGCTGCGGGGCACAGCCAGTGTGCCCGGTTTCGATGTGGCGAGCCAATTCAATTACGCGGCGATGGCCTAATTTGCATGCCGGATCAGCTCCTCTAGGCGGGCTCAAACACCCGCGTCGCCTTGCCCCAATCGCCAGTGTCGGCCAAGACGGCCATCGCGTCGAAGTCATCGCGGCCGATGGACAGGTTGGCGGCCAGGTGTTCCCGGATGCGGTCGAGCCAAGCCACTTGCTCGGTCGTGAAAGTGCGGATTTGCCTGCATCACATGCGGAGTCTTTTCGGCGCCCTTCCTGATCTCCGCGAGCACACCCGCCATGTGGCGGCGCTAGGGCTGTTCGATCTCCGGGAAGTCTGGCGTGGAATCGGTCGAGGCAGTCGGCGACCGACTCCGGGAGCTGGCTGGTACGGCGAGTACCGTCGGCGGCCCAGCGACATACTTGTCAGCGGATGACAATTGTCACGGAATGTCGCATTGGGTCACCGAACACTGAGAACCACAGCGTGTAAGTCCCGGGGTTACGGCCGTTCGTGTCTGAATTGAAGATGTAGCCGCCTAGGTCCGCGTGGTACCGGAAGACGTTGCCCGGGTTCGTGTTGCCGGTGCCCTGGAGCGGAACGGCGGCCCCGCCCGCGTCTGGAGGGACAGGCCGGTGACCGCCGTATTGGCCGACGACAGGTTCGCCCAGGCGGCGTCGGTCAGCCGCAGGCGGATCGGGATCGTGCTCCCGCTGTTGTGGGGCTCAGCGTCAGATGCATGGCCGTTTCTGGAAGTCGGAGGCCGTGGTCGCGTGAGCGCCGGCGGTATCGGCGCACCGTTGCGCCGCGATTCCTGTCGCGTCGGCCTATTTTTCGCTGTTCTTCTCGTCGATCTCGACGACCACGCGGAACTTGTTACTGGCGTAGTCGGCCCTCTCGGTAATGAACTCGTGGGTCCCGATCGACCACCGGTCCAAAAGAAGACCTCGCCCCGTCCGCTGGCTCCGGGCGTTCTCGACGCCCGGCGGGTAATGGGGGTCTACCACGCTCTTGCGAACGTGGTACATCCCTTTGTCACCGGTGATCTCCCACCAGCAGCTGGCCATGTCGTACAGCCCCCAGGCGTTCGGCATCCGGGACTTGACCGGCAAAGGCGACTTGAAGCCGTCGGGGCCGCCGCTGTTCTGGTCCTTGTACTTCTCCGCGAACCCCGGGTTGGAGGTCCCGACCCGGGCGGCGTACTCCCATTCTGCGGAGGTCGGCAGGCGGACCGTCCTTCCGTTTTGTCCCGACGCGATCTCGCAGAACTTCTTGAGATCGCTGAACGAAGGGTTCTGCACCGGCAGTTGCGGGTCCTTGACGGTACTGGGATTCTTCCCCATCACGGCCTCGAACGCCTGTTGGGTGATGGGTATCTCGGACAGGTAGTAGGTCCGGGTCAAGGTCACGCGGTGGGGATACTCCTCGACGTGATACGGCCACATGAAGACGGGCGTGCCCATCAGAAATGTTCCGGCCGGGATGGCGACGCACTTGAGCGTCGGCCCCTCGCCGAGTTTGAGGTGCAACGCCTCTCGGCCGGGCGTGACGAAGGGCCGGTCGGCCGCGAGCATCCGGGCCGGGTAGGTCAGCTTGCAGGCCTCGATACGGGTGGCCGTAATCCACTTCTTCCCGTCGCGTTCGGTGACAGTGCCGGTCACAACACTAGCCGTCGCTGGCATGCAATAGTGGTTGTCGGCCCGATTCTTCGCGTCTTTCAACGCGGGGCTGTCCGCGGCGATGTGATACTTCAGCCGCGAGCTGAACTGATCCATCAACGTCTGGGCGGCCTCGGCGTCGAGCGCCCTGTCCGGGTAGAAGTCTTTCAGGATCTGTTCCACCGTGGCTCGGACTTCAGCCGTCCCATCGATAGGGAATATCACCAGCCCATGATCGCCCGCCTTGGGCTCCGGGATGCAAGCCCCGCCGCAGACAACACTGCCCCGGAGCGTCACCTCGGTGCCCAGGGTTCGTGAGATGCCGCAGAGAAGAGCGAGCGCTGCCAGCACACTCCTGACGTACAACATGACCGCAAACTTGCGCTTCTGCCAATACCGGATCATGACGGACCCGCTGTGCTGGGACCGGTTCGATCGGTCGAACGCCCTCAACGGATGGGCAATTGCTGGCATCTTACTTCGACAGCAGTAACGTGGCGACTTCTGAATTGCCTGTACCGTCGTCATGGCCCGATGGTCTAGCGGATGGCACCAGAACCTCGCACTGAGAGAAAGGGCCGACCATGTGAGACTCTGGCGACCGACTTTCCCATGAATTACCATCGCGGCCATGTCCGGGCCTGCCGAAACTGATGACTGCCACGAACGCTTGCACCGGGCCGGCTGGTCGATCGGCGAAATTGGTATGCCGTCGGGGCGGCTAAGGCCGGTTGGCGATAGGAGTTTTTTTCGCGGCGGCAGCGGGCGGAGAAGGCCGGGATGGGCGCCGAGTCGGCTGTCATTCAGCCGCCGTCGCGCGGCAGGGTCTCCCAAAATTTTCGCGGTCCGGTCCGCACCCGCGGTCGCCAAGCGTGGTTCGCGGTTGCCCGACACGGACCGGGAGGATTCTCACATGCCTTATCACCCCTCCACGACATTCGCGACCACGGTCGGGGTCGCCGCCGCTGTGCTCTGTTCGGCATCGGCCGTCTGGACCTCGACTTGCACCGGCTCTACGGCGACGTGAACGGGGACAAGGCGGTCAACGGGCTAGACCTAGCGGCCTTCCGGACGGCGTTCGGCGCAGCGGCGCCGGATGCCAACTATCGGTCCGACCTCGACTTCGACGGCGACGGCGCCATCAACGGCACCGACCTGGCGCGATATCGGAACCGGTTTGGGGTGATCCTGCCTTAAGAGCAGTTGCCAGTTGTCAGACGTGTCGGCTCGGCATCGCCTTTTCGGCGACGTCAACGCCGACAAGGCGGTCGACAGGCCGGACGTAGCCACGTTTCGCATCCGTTATGCTGCACTTCAT
>DATJGQ010000450.1:0-2743 GCA_035494815.1 Gemmataceae bacterium | reverse complement strand
GAGTTCCGCCCGTTCCTCCTCGGACCGCTGGTGACATGTCAGGCACGACGCACTGGCCCGGACGGCGGCGTAGTAAAGGAAGAAGTCGCTATTCGCCGGTTGCCGGCTTTCGTCCAACTTGTCCGGGTCCTGGGAAAACTGTTCGATCAGCCCCGCTTCGCCCGGCTCCGGTTTGTTCACGGGCTTCTTCGCGTTGGGCTTGAGGATAGCGCAACTGTATTGCGCGAGGGCGTCCTTGGGCCGCTTTTCCTCCGATTGCCGCTTTTCCTCCGATTGCTCCTGGAACTCGTCAATCGCCTGTTTGAGGAGGTCCTGTTCGACGTGTGCTTTCGCCAGGATGAGCGGCACGAGCAGCCGGCCGCTGTTCGTGATCGCGGCGTAGGCGATGGTCTCTGTCTTATAAGTGTAGAACCAACAGCTAGCGATGATCAGGACGAGTGTCATCCCCCCGAGCATGAGGCGACACTTCCGCTCCAAGCTCGTCTCGCCGAACAAGCGTTTGAAGGCGCGATACGACATCGAACCAGCCTACAGGCTCCAGGCTTCAGGCTACAGCAAAACCAATCCCTTCCTGTAGCCTAGAGCCTGAAGCCTAGAGCCTCTTTTGACACTTCGGACAAAAATGCGTCGATCGCCCCGCCAGGCGGATGCGGGCGATCGGCGTCCGGCAACGCGGGCACGGCTCGCCGAACCGGCCGTAAACCCGGAATTCGCGCTGATACGAGCCGCGATCCCCGGAGCCGCCGATGTAGTCGCGGATGCTCGACCCGCGCCGCTCGATCGCCGTCTCGAGCACCTTCGGGATCGCCCGCCGCAACCGGTCCGCCTGCCGCGGCGTCGTGTCGCAGCCGCGCAGAGTCGGCGGCAGCTTCGCGACGAAGAGCGACTCGTCCGCGTAGATATTCCCAACGCCTGCGACGACCGTCTGATCGAGCAGCACCGCCTTGAGCGGCCGCGACGTCGCCGCCAGCGCCGCCCGCCATCCCGATCGGGTCAGGTCCCACGGCTCCGGCCCGAGCCGGTCGGCCAGAAACGCGTCGACCTCCGCGGGCTGATCGAACAGCGTGACGCTGCCGAAGCGGCGGACGTCACGAAATCGCAATTCGCGGCCGCCGGAAAGTCCGATGCGTAGGTGAGTGTGATTCTCGACCGGGCGGCCGGCCGGGCCGATCGTCAACTGTCCGGTCATGCCGAGGTGGACCACGAGCGAACCCGCGTCGAGGTCGAGGAGAATCCATTTACCGCGGCGGCGAACGTCGCGGACTCGTCGGCGGAGGAGCCGTTCCGCCCATTCCGGCGCCCAGGCGCGGCGGAGGGGCCGATCGCCGGCCGCGACCGTGCTCAGGCGACGGCCGGCAAGGTGCGGGCGCAGGTCACGGACGACCGTTTCGACTTCCGGCAGTTCGGGCACGATGGCTCCCACGGCGGCGGACGAAGCCGGATTATACCGCGCCATCGCGGCGGGGCAGGTAGGCCAGTTTGCCGGGCGACTGTATCATGGTCAGAGCCGAAAGGACCATTCTATGAGTGCTAAGACAACACTCGAAGCTCCCCCCCGCCCCGGCCGGTTCGGCCCGTTCGGCGGCCAGTTCGTGCCCGAGACGCTCATGGCCGCCCTGGACCAACTCACCGCCGCCTACGCCGACGCCCAGGCCGACACCGACTTTCAGAATCGCTTCCATAACCTGTTACGCGAATACGTCGGCCGTCCTTCGCCGCTCTATTTCGCCGAACGACTGACGAAAGCCGCCGGCGGCGCCCGCATCTATCTCAAGCGCGAAGACCTCAACCACACCGGCGCTCACAAGATCAACAACAGTCTCGGCCAGGCCCTGCTCGCCCAGCGGATGGGAAAGACTCGCATCATCGCCGAGACGGGGGCCGGCCAGCACGGAGTCGCCTGCGCCACCGCGGCCGCACTGCTCGGCTTACCGTGTGAAGTCTACATGGGGGCCGAGGACGTCCGCCGGCAACGGCTCAACGTCTTCCGCATGCGGGCGATGGGAAGCAGCGTCCGGTGTGTCGAAAGCGGCAGCCGAACCCTCCGCGACGCGATCAACGAGGCGATGCGCGACTGGATGGCGACCGTCGAGACCACGCACTACATCATCGGCAGCGTCGTCGGCCCGCACCCGTTTCCCACGATGGTCCGCGACTTCCAGTCGGTCATCGGCCGTGAGACGAAGGCCCAGTGCCTCGAAAAGATCGGCCGGCTGCCGGACGCGGTGGTCGCCTGCGTCGGCGGCGGCTCGAACGCCGCAGGCATCTTCGCCCCGTTCGCCGACGATTCGTCTGTCGCGCTGATCGGCGTCGAGGCCGGCGGCCGGGGCAAGAAGCGAGGCGAACATGCGTCGACTCTGAGTTTCGGCTCACCCGGCGTCCTTCACGGCAGCTACAGCTACGTCCTCCAGGACGAGGACGGCCAGACCAGCGACGTCCATTCCGTCTCCGCCGGCCTCGACTATCCCGGCGTCGGCCCCGAGCACAGCTACTGGAAGGACACCGGCCGCGTGCAGTACACGCCGATTACCGATGACGAAGCGCTGCGCGCCTACGGACAGCTCGCGCGGCTGGAAGGCATCCTCCCCGCCTTGGAAAGCTCGCACGCAATCGCGCAGGTGCTGAAGACCGCCGGGCAGCGAAAGCCAGATGACATCATCCTCGTCTGCCTCTCCGGCCGCGGCGACAAGGACGTGTACGAGGTGGCTCGCGTGCTGGGGCAGGAGATTTAAACTGCTGCGGG
>DATJGQ010000449.1:0-3694 GCA_035494815.1 Gemmataceae bacterium | reverse complement strand
CTTCCGCGGCCTTGGCGGGGTCGGCGCAGGTCGCGACGTTGATCCCGCTGGGCGGCACATTGGTGGCGCTCATCGTCAGCCTCTGGCCGGACGCGAGGAATTGGTCGACGGCCGCGTCCATGGCCTTTCTGCCTTCGTCGTTGGCGGCGGCGCCGTACATGAACGGGGCCAGCGCCTTCATCATCGCCTCGCCGAGGGTCGAGGCCGTGTAACTCGTCATCCCGCCCGGCAAGGTGCCGAGTGCGTCGAGCGTCGCGGGCTTCTGGTCCTTGAGGAATTTGTTGGTTTTCGTCTCGGGCCCGACCTGCGCCTGCAGGTGCAGCGCCAGCCCCTCCGGGCGGAAGTCGAAGGCGATCACGAACGCCCGCCCATCGTCGATGACCTGGAAGGCGCTCCCGAACATCGTCTTGGCCATTTCGACCGACTGCTTGTCCGTCCCGCCCGCCGGCATCGCCTCGATGGCGAGCTCCATGAACTGCCGGGCGCCGCGGATCTGGTCGCCGAACTCCTTGTTCACCGCCGCGAGGTTGACGTACGCGGACAGGTCGGCGTCGAGGAACTTCCGGCCGATCTCGGCGCTGAGTTTGCCGTCGAGGCCGGGCTGCTTCTTCGTCAATTGCGCGGCCGCGTCCTTGTTCGGGGTGAGCACGGCGTACGCGCCGCGGTCCACGAAGAAGTACTCACGGCCCATAATCTCCGCGCGCTCATACCCGGCGTTGTCGGGCTTGAGCGACTTGCGCTCGTCGTCCGTCAACAGGCCGTCGCGGAAGTCGGCGTATTTCGTGACCCGTACGATCAGCGCGAGCGAGAGTTCCGATTCGCCCTTCGGCATTTCGAGGAACGCGGCGAACACCGGCCCGGCCGGGTCGACGCCCTGGAGTTTGCGGCCCTCCAACGCGTTTGCCAGCGCCTGGTCCAACTGGGCGGCCGCGAACGGCCCGATGTCCGGCAACGCGTTCTTGACCAGCGTGGCGATTCGGTCCTTCGTCCGGTTGACGCCGCGGAGGTGGACGACGATCGGCGCGTGCGCCGGCACGACCGCCAGCGGCGACTCTCCGGGCGTCACCGGCGCCGGGGCCGCGCGACCGGTAACGCCGGCAATGAGGGCGGTCACAATAATGGCCGTCCACGCCGGCCAACGACATCGCTGTGTCATGTTCTGATCTCTCCTCGGGTGGGTCGGGGACGAGCCCCGCGGTGTATTCCCTTCAACCGACCGCGCCGGACAGACCATCCTCGGAGTCCTGCGTCTCCAATCGGAACGGCTGCCAGATGTGCGGACGGGCCAACGGCTCGATATGCAGTACCACCTCGCCGTCCTGGAAGATTCGCACTGTCCCGGACGACTGGCTGACCGCCACGGCGATCGCCTCGGTCTTGCGACTGATCGCCGCCGCGGACCAATGGCGGCTGCCCAACCCCTTACTCAAGGTAATCCCTTCGGCCGGAACGTCCAGGTAGATGCAGCCGGCCACGGCGATCCCGTCGCGTCCGATCAGGATCGCCCCCTCGAGTTGGGCCAAGTCCTTGATTGCCTCTCGGACACGGCGGTCGCGAAGGTCGCGCTCCTCCCGGCTGTAGCCGCGGAACGGGTTGAAATTCAGCGGCCGCGACATGCTCAAGACCTTCCGCGTGTCGCCTACCACGAACAGGGTGCCCACCGGCTTGCTTTCGCGGCCTTCCCGGCCGATCTCGGTCGCGAGGTCGACGACTGACCGCAGCGTGTCGAGCGGGACTTTTGTGTCCAGCTTTCGCAGGTCACTCGCCGTCAGTCGTTCCAGGTGTTCGCCGAGGTGAATGACACTCAGGCTGTCCATCGGCTCCGGCCGGCCCGGTTCGGAGGCAATGCCGTTATAGAGCAGGACAATGTGCGAGCCTGGCTGCAGTTGCTCGTTGGCGACCGCCTTCAACAGGGCCAGATTGACCTTCTCCTCGATCGGCCGCGGGTCCGGCTCCAAATCCAGGACCGTCACCCCGTCCTGGCCCCTCAGCTGATGTACAAGATTGGGCTTGGGAGACGCGATTAGTAACCGGCACCCGTGAAGGGCCCCGCGGACAACGTCCCAATCGCATGGCGTTTCTACTACCAGCAAAACCACGTCTGCGGGTAGCTCTAAGTATAGCTGGCGAGCGGATTTGAGAAGCGCAATGGTCTGATGCGGCAACGGGCGTTCAACGAGCTTGGGACCCGCGGTTCCTGGCACGCCCGGCTCCCTGAAAGCGTCGATTAAGGGTATACGGCGGATTGCATCATCGACATGGTATGCCCCGCTCTTTGCGGAAGCAAACCCTTACCAGCATTTCTCGTACAATTACTGCCGGCCAAGGTCGCAACAAGCTGCTGAGGTCAGTCGACCAGTGATCGACCGCGACTCGCTCGGCGTGTAACGCGCTGCATAGAGCCGTGGCGGGGCGACGCGTCCTCGTTCACTTCAAGCTGCCATGAAAAATGGCGCAACTTGTGCACTCTCATCTGCCACGTGTGTCAGGCAAACGCCGACATTATCCTTGACTGGCACTCCAAACTGAATAGCCTATTGGTAGTTTGGGAAAGATACAGCGGTGACTCAAGCAATAGAAGTCCGGCAGACATCGACGTTCAAACGTTCGCCGGAATAATACTTTGCGGCCAGCCGGTGCGGATTTCGGCTCGGGGGAGTCGTCGGCCAATGTTCTTCACCCGGAGGACGTTACGACTGCGATGGTGCCGGACTCGACCGGGTCATTCGCGCAAAAGCCGGGTCAACGTTTGTCCGGTTTAGCTGGCCGGAGGTTGAGAGGTAATGAAGGAGGACAAGTCGAGTGATCCGCTGACGGCTCCATCCGTTGGGGTTCCGAGCGAACCGCCTCGGTCCGAACCGCGCTGGGATGCGTGAGCCGTATGATTCGGACTTTGAAGCGCCACTGATTGAACGACACCGCGCGGTCCAGCCCCCCTGAGATCGACACCGATGTCCTACTCGGATTCCGACTCCCGCCCCGCCACTCTCACCGAACTTCTCGACCGCCGCGCGGCCCGCCAGCCGAACGATCTCGCTTACGCCTTCGTCGCCGACGGCGACGTGGTCAAAGACCGCCTCACGTACGCCGAGCTGGACTCACAGGCCCGCCACATCGCAGGACTGCTCCGCACCGCGGGCACCGGTCACGAGCCGGTACTCCTCCTATACCCGCCCGGACTCGATTACATTGCCGCGTTTTTCGGCTGCATTTATGCCGGCGCGATCGCCGTCCCCGCCTATCCGCCGCACCGGAATCGGTCGCTCGACCGGCTCCGCGGCATTGTCGCCGACGCGGGGGCCCGAGTCGTTCTATGCAGCGAGTCGGTACGGTCTTCGCTGAAACGGGCATTCGAGGACGCGCCCGAGTTCCGCGATCTGGTCTGGCTGGCGACGGACGGCGGCGAAGCTCTCGCCGCCGAAGCCGGTGCGCCCGAACCGGCCAGCCCCGACACGCTCGCGTTCTTGCAATACACGTCCGGATCGACGAGCGCGCCCAAAGGGGTGATGCTGAGTCACGGCAACTTAATGCACAACCTGGCCGCGATCGACAGCGGCTTCGACTGCGGCCCGGGCACGATCGGCGCGTTCTGGCTGCCTCTCTACCACGACATGGGACTGATCGGCGGCGTCCTCGAGCCGCTCTACTGCGGCGGGCCGAGCTACCTGATGGCGCCGGCCACCTTTCTCAGCAG
>DATJGQ010000448.1:0-3319 GCA_035494815.1 Gemmataceae bacterium | reverse complement strand
GATCTGACCCGTGGACGTGTCCGAACAAATTCCAGCATAACCCTGCGAGCGAGTCGGTGCCACGGCCAAACAACACGCCGCTGGTCAACGGCTCAGGAACTGAGCGAAGCGCGCTTTAGCGGCCGGGCTCGTCACGAGCCGGACGAACGCGTCGGTCTCCAGCCGCAGTCCCTCTTCAAAGGGGAGTGACGCACCGCGAGTCATGACGTCCTCGGCCATGTGCGCGGCCAGGCGCTGGTCGTCGGGCAGCGCGGCGAGAAGCGGTGAAAGGTCGGGCCGGGTTTGCGGCGCAGGGCAGGCGTCGTGTTTCCGCCGGCGGCGCGGGTCGGGAGACGCGAGCACCGTTCGCTCGCCGGTGAGCAGCCCGATCGCCTCCTTTTCCAGCCGCTCACTGGCGACCACGTCGTCGGCGAGACCGATACTGCGGGCGGCCATGGCGGAGAGCGATTCGCCGAGACAGACGATCGGCAGTGCCTGTTCCAGCCCGATGATCCTGGGTAGCCGTTGCGTGCCGCCCCACCCGGGGATAACACCGAGTTTCACCTCGGGCGATCCCAACTTGCATTTCGGGTGACTGCCGCACACGCGGAAGTCGCACGCCAGCGCGAGTTCGAGCCCTCCGCCCAAACAGGCGCCGTTGATCAACGCGACCGTCGGGAACGGCAGCGCCTCGAGCGCGGCGAGCACGTCGAGCCCCTGAGCGATCAGCTCCCGCGCCGCCGTCGGATTGTCGGCCGGCAAGGCGGCCAACTCCCGCACGTCCGCGCCGGCCAACCAGATGCCGTCCTTCGCGCTCGTCAGAAGGACGCCCACCAGATCAGACCGAGCGCGGAGCTGTTCGAAGACCTCGGCGAGCTCGGACCAAACGTCGCGGCTGAGCGTGTTGGCCTTGCTGTTCGGCCGGTCGAAAATGACCCGGACGACGCCATCCGGCCCGACGGTGAAATGGACGGCCCGGCCCGGCGTTATACTCATGTCATGGTCTCCAACCTCTGATTGTTGTTATTCTCTCGCGCCGGTGGTAGCTTAGAGTTTGCGACCCGAATCCCATCGAGCCTGTCCGGGCAGTGAAATACCCGCCGTCCGAGCTTCGAAAGTCTACGTCGCGAACCGGGTGGTTCGGCGTCGCGCTGCTCCTCGCTCTCTCGGCCGGCTGTGACCGGCCGAGCGAGCATCCGCAAGTCGTCTGGGGCCGGCGCGGCGTAAACCCCGGCGATATTGTTCGCCCGCGGGCCATCGCCATCGACCGCCAGGACCGGCTCTACGTCGTCGATTTTACCGCCCGAATTCAGGTCTACGACACGGACGGCAAGTACCTGGGCCCGACGTGGACCACGCCCGATTTCCGCAACGGCCGGCCGAGCGGTTTGAGCATCGACCGCGATGGACACCTCATCGTCAGCGATTCGCATTACGGTTGCTTCCGCATCTACGACGCCGACGGGACCGCACTTCGCGTGATCGGCGAACCGGAAGGTTCTCAGCCACGCCAGTTCGACTATATCAGCGACGTCGTGCAGGACGCGGACGGGTTCTATTATGTCGCCGAGTTCGGGGCGCGGCAGCAGATCACGAAGCTCGACATCAACGGTCACACGATCAAAGTCTGGGGCTCCGCGGGGACCGGGCCGGCTCAATTCAGTCGCATCCGGGCGATGGCCCTGGGGCCGGACGGGTTGCTGTATGTGGCGGACGCCTGCAATCATCGCATTCAAGTCTTCAGCCGCGACGGCGAACTCATCCGCATCTGGGGTGAGCCGGGCAGCGATCCCGGGCAGCTTTCATATCCCTATGATCTCGCCTTCGGGAACGACGGCGAACTGTACGTGATCGAATACGAGAACCATCGCGTGCAGAAGTTCACGCCGGAGGGCCAATCGCTCGGCGTGTGGGGCGGGCCCGGGCGAGCGCCCGGCAAGCTGCACAACCCGTGGGCGCTGGCGGTGGATAGCCGCGGCCGTGTGCACGTCGTCGATACCGAAAACCATCGCGTGCAGCGGATTCGGTTTTAGGCTGGCCGGAGTCTCGGCACATGACGTTGCTCAACGACTACTGGTTCGCCGTTCTCGCGCTGCTCCTCGGCGGCGGGTTGCTCGCGCGGGGTCACATGTTGCGAAATGCCGGCCGCGGCAATGCGTGGGGTTGGTTGCTGGTCGGCGGCGCGCTCGTCTGTTTCGGCCTGGGAGGGTTGACGCCGCACACGGAGTTCGGATCGGGCCGCGATCGGTTCACGCTGGCGGACGTCGGATTCTGGATCGCCGTCGCGGCTGTCGTGGCGTTCGCGGCCAAGTGCGTCGTCCTGTTCTCGACGGGCCAGTGGTGGCCTGCGGTCGCGGCGAGCATCACGGCGGTGATGCTGCTGGGATTGGGCGCCTGGGCCTCGCAGCCGATGGCCCGTGGCTTCGCCATCGCCGGCCGCACCCTTCTGAGCCTCGAAGTCGTCCAGCCGTTTTGGCTGGTTCTTTTGCTGCTCATTCCACTGATCGTGAAGCTGAGCTACCGCAGCCTCGCCGGCTTAGGGCCGACGCGGCGGTGGCTGGCGATCGGGCTACGGAGCCTGCTCATCCTGCTGCTCGTGTTGGCGCTGGCGGAGTTGCGCCTCCGCCGGCCGAACGAGACGACGACTGTCTATTTTCTCGTGGACCGTTCGGTCTCGATCCCACAGGACCTCGACCCCGCCGACGAACTGAAAAAGGACCAGCGCTGGCAGCGGATCCGGCAGTTCATCGCCTCGTCGGTCGAGAAGCGCGGCACGGGCCACGAGCGCGACCAGGCCGGCGTGATCGTCTTCGGCCGCCGGCCGCGGCTCGTCCTGCCGGCGAGCGACGTGCCGAAGATGAACCTCGAAGACGATGCCGCGGCCACCATCGACCCGACCTACACCGACATCGCGGCCGCGATCAAGCTCGCCCTCGCGTCGTTCCCCGAAGGAACCGCCAAACGCATCGTCCTCTTGAGCGACGGCAACGAAAACCTCGGCAACGCCGTCGAACAGGCCCGTATCGCCAAGGAGAACGGCGTCCAGATCGACACCGTTACTCTTGCGGCTGGCTACAAGAACGAGAACGAGGTTCTGGTCGAACGCGTCGAGGCGCCGACGCTGACCGAGCAAGGCGCCCGGCTGCCGATCCGCGTCCTGATCCGCAGTTACAACCCGCGGATGGTGACCGGCACCCTCGCCCTGCGGCAGTTGAGCGAAGGGGCCGTTGCTCCTGTCGCGATTGAGGCGGGGCCGGGCGTGAAGGAGCGCGGGCCGCCAGCCGTCGTTCAACTCCGACCCGGGCTGAACGCGTTCTCCTTCCGCCAGACCCTCGAGGGC
>DATJGQ010000447.1:0-10039 GCA_035494815.1 Gemmataceae bacterium | reverse complement strand
CTTGCACGTGCGCGTCCGCTGGGTCCGTGCCCTTGTCCATCTCAGCGCGGATGAGCGCGATCACCTCCGCCCATTCCTCCTGCCCGCGCTCCAGACGTTCCCGGCCGGCCTGTTCGCGGGACTCCTTGATGAGCGTCAACTGTTCGGGGGTGAAGTACTTCTCCGCCAGGGTCTCGAGCATGGTCATCTCCTCGATCGTGCGCAGGAACTCGTCGGCGGAGACCTCCCCCGCCGCACTCAACCGGGCCGCGAGCACTTCGAGCCGCCCGAACAGCTTCTGCTCCAACTCGATCTGCCCCCGCAGCTTGGCGAGGTGCAGGCGGATCGCCTCCAGCGGGGCGAAGTCCGGCCGCGTCAGGCAGTCGCGGACCTCCTCCAGCGAGAAGCCGAGCGACCGCAGCGACAGCACCTGCTGCAGCCGGGCGACGTCGGCCGCCGTGTACAGGCGATAGCCCGCCTCGGTGTGCAAGGACGGCTTGAGCAGGCCGATCTCGTCGTAGTGGTGCAGCGTCCGAACCGTCAGACCCGTCCGCCGCGCCAGTTCGCCCACTTGCAACGCCTCGAACTTCATGGCGACCCCCTCGCCGGCACGCGAAAACAGCCGCGACGTGGGGAAGGATACGGCCTCACGTTACGTGAGGGTCAAGCGGCTTTTTTCGGAAACTGGGAAACAATCGCCCCGATGCAGCGATGGAAACTGTGGAACTTTGCCCCGAATGAATCGAATCCCCCAATGAAACGAATCCCCCCAATGCCCATTAGGCACCCTGTGCCGCCGCCGGATGAAAGTCGCAGCTTGGTAATCCGCCTTTAATTGTTATTTTGCATAGACTTACGTATAATCCTGGGATGCCAATTCGGGCGACCCATGCTCCAGCAGTCGGTCTTGACCGGGCGGGGGGTTTTTGCCACAACTCCAGGCTGGTCCCGCCGCACCCGCACAGGATGGGCAGGTTATGGCCACGGACACGGCCCCGCATTCCGCCCGCCGCCCTCGTTACGAGCCGCCGCGCACCCTCTGGCAGATCCCGACGTTTTTGCTCGGCGCCGGGGCTGTCGTGGCGGTGGTGTTCGGCCGCAACGCCTTTCACGGCGATGACCTCGGCACCGCCAGCCGCGAAGTCGCGGCCGCCCGCGCCGCGTTGGAGCAGCCAAAACCCAACGCCGCCGCCGCGATTGAGGCCGCCGACAAAGCCGTCGCGGCGCTGCGACACCTCGCGCCGGTCGATCCGCAGCTTCGCGCCGAGGCGCACTTCCTGCTCGGGTCTGCCCACCTCCGCCGTGCCGACGAAGCGGGCGACGCGGCCGAGGAACGCCGGCTCGCGCGAACCGAACTGTTCGAAGCCGTCGAGCGCGATAAGCTGCCCGACGCCGACCGGCCGAAACTCGACTACCGCCGCGCCAAAGTCGCGGCCCTGTTGAACGACGAGCCGCGGAAGGTGATCGACCTGCTCAAGCCGGTCGTCGAATCCGGGACGGCGGAAGACGCGGCCGAGGGGTGGGGCCTGATGGCGATGACGTATCTGCGATACACCCCGCCGGACCTGCAATCGGCGCTCGACGCGACCAACAAGCAGGTCTTGGCTCTGCCGCCGACCGACATCCGGCCGGCGCATCCCGCCCGGATGCGTCTCGCCGACCTTTACACGAAGCTCGACCGCGGCGCGGAAGCGCGGCCGATCCTGGAGCGGATCAAATCGGACGCGCCCGCGGAAGTGTTCTTCACCGCGCGTGCGAAACTCGCCGAGATCTATGAAAAATCGCAGGAATGGGCGAAGGCGGCGCAATGTTGGGCGCAAGTCGAGGCCAATGCCCAACTGAAGCCGGCCGAGCGTGCGACGATCGCCTACCGACGCGGCCGCTGCCTCGCCCAGGACAAAGACCGGTCGCGCGAGGCACCGGCGGCGTGGGAAGACGCGATCCGCTACGGCGGCGCGGCGGCCCGCGCGGCGGCGCTGCGACTGGCCGAGTCGAAGACCGAGTCCGGCCCGCCGGCGACCGCCCTCGACGCCTTCGCGGTCGCGCTCGGCGGCATGACCAGTCCGGACGAATGGCCGGGCGATCTCGTACCCGTCGCCGAAGCCCGTCATTCGATCGCCCGCGCGTTCCAGCAGTTGCAGTCCCGCGGCGAGTACGATGCGGCGCTGAAACTGGCCGAACTATTCACCCCGTTCGCGCCGCCGGGCGACGCCGCGGCGATGGCCGGCCTCGTCGCCGACGACCGGGCGCAGGCGCTCGCCGCCCAGGCCAAACAAGCGACGCCCGACGCCGCCTCCGGGCTCATGGAACAGGCCCGCGTCCAGTACGCCGTCGCGGCGAAAGCGTACGAGGCCGCCGCCGACAAGGCACCGAGCGGCGCCTTCAAAACCAACTGGCTGATCAATAGTGCCGACCGCTACGCCCGCGCTGGTCAGGCCGATGAGGGCGCCGCCGTGCTCGGCAAACTCGCGCCGTCCGGCGGCGCGGCCGACGAGCATGTCGCCGCCGCGTGGTTCGTCATCGCCGAGGCGCAATATCAGCGGCGCGAAACGGCCAAGGCCCGCGAGGCGTACACCAAGTCTCTGGCCGTCGCCGGACCGAATCAGACGAAGGCCCGGCTGCAGATCGCCCTCGTGGACCTGGCCGAGAACAAACTCGACGAAGCCGAGAAGGCGCTCGCGGAGAACCAGGCCGCGCTTAAGGCCGCCGCCCAGCCCGACACGGCGTCGTTGGCGCTGACCGAATACGCCCTCGCCGACGTCGCCTACGAACGCGAAAATCGCAAGCCCGACGACGAGCCGCGCGACTACGCGACCGCCGAACAGCGGTTCCTCGCCTGCCTGCAGCAATACCCCGACAGCCCCGCCGCGGCGAAGGGCCGCCTCTGTCTCGGCAAGGTGTACTGGTACACCGCCGTGCAGAGAAACCGCGCCGCGCGGGCCCAGGACGTGACCGACGACGAACGCAAACTCAAGAATAAGCAGATGGCCGAGGCGCTGCAAAAAGCCATCGACCAGTTCGACCTGTCCGAGAAACTACTCCTGGCCCGCCAACAGTCCGGCCCGCTCGCCCCGGCGGAGTTGGCCCAACTTTACATGGCGTCGTGGGCCGCCGCGGAAAGCAACTTTTACCTCGGCCGCCACGACGAGGCGATCCGCCGTTATTCCGCACTCGTCGAGCGGCACCCGCAACAGGTGGAAGAGTTAGCGGCCCTGAGTCAAATCTGGCAGAGCTACGTCTACCATCTCAAGCAGCCGGAGCAGGGCCGGGTGGTTCTCGCCCGTTTACGGTCGGCGCTCGAGAAGGTTCCGGACCAGGCTTTCAACGGCACGACGCCCTACCACAAGCGGGAATTCTGGGTCGAATGGCTGGCGAAGGCGGACAAACCGCCGACGACCGCGAGCCAGTGACGAACGAACCTGGAGCAAGAATCCGGTTCCGATCCCCGCATCGGCCCCTCCAACTGATAATGTGACTTGAGGGCGTCCCGCGCCCGCATCGCCCGTTCAGGAGCGCCCATGCCGACGCTGGCCCCCGCCGCGCCCGCGGCGCTGGCCGATCTGGCACGCCTGTTATCCACCTCCGAGGGCTACGCGCCGCTCGCGGAGACGCTGCGCGCCGGCCGGAGCGGTGCGATCGACGGCGCCTGGGGCTCCTCGGCGGCGCTGTCCGTCGCGACACTCAGCAACGAAGCCCCGCCGACATTACTGGTCGTCATCGCCCACCCCGGCGACCTGGACGCGTGGTCGGGCGACCTTCGGAGCTTCTCGGGCAAACAACCGGCCCTCTTTCCGGCCCTCGACGTTTTGCCGGGCGAACGGCCGCGGCTCGACGCCGCCACCGGCGCCCGCCTCCGACTGATTCAGCAACTCGCATCCGCCGAATCACCACGACTGATGCTGACGACCGTGCAGGCGCTGATGCAACCCGTCCCCGCGCGGGCGGACTTGGCGGCCCGCGGCCGACTGCTCCGAACCGGCGAGACGCTCGACGTTGACGAGCTCAGCGCATGGCTGGTCGAGCACGGTTACAAGCGAGTGGACGCGGTCGAGATGCCGGCGGAGTTCAGCCGTCGCGGCGGCATCTTCGACGTTTATTCGCCGGACGCGGACGCCCCGTTGCGTCTCGAGCTGTTCGGGGACGAGGTCGAGGCGATCCGCCAGTTCGCGGCGGATACGCAGCGGAGCCTGCGGGAGTTGAAGTCGGCGAGCGTACTCGCAATCACTTCACCAGCCCGAAGCGCGAGCGAGGGGAGCGGCGAATCCCTCGCTAGCGGTTCGGGCCGGTCGGAACGCGGCCATCTGTCGGAGTATCTGCCGCCGGGCGCCTGGGTCGTGCTCGTCGAGCCGGACGATCTCCGCACGCAGGGCGCGGCCTTCCTCGACCGAGTCGCCGATACGGCCGGGCTCTTCTCCGTGCCGGGGACGCTCCGCCAACTTCTGCAATTCCCGAGCGTCACCGTCGCCGCCCTCCCCACGTCCTCCGTCGAAACGACCTGGCATCTGCGGGTCGAATCGGTCGAGCGGTTCAGCGGCAACGTGCAGCGGGTGCGCGACGAGCTGGACGGCATCGTCGCGGACGCTCAGGTCTTCGTCGTCTGTCACAACGACGCGGAGTGCAAACGGCTCGGCGAAGTGTTGTCGGCCGGTCGCCTAGCGCAGTCGGATCGGCTCAGGCTGGCGCGTGGCCATGTCCGCGCCGGGTTCCGCCTGGTCGAGTCGGGCGTCGTCATTCTCGGCAGCCACGAACTGTTCCACCGTGAGGACCCGGCAACGGCCGTGCCCGGGGGCGTCAGTCTCCCGCCGCGCCGCAAGGTCGAGTCGCGGGCGATCGACAGCTTTCTCGACCTGGCCGAAGGCGATTTGGTCGTCCACGTCAGCCAGGGCATCGCCCGCTTTCGCGGGATGGTGATGCTCGATCGGGGCGATCAGAGCCGCGACCGTGAGGGAGCGGTGCTGCGCCCGCTCCCTCACGGTCGCGGCTCCGAAGTCGCGCGCGAAGAGCACCTGCTCCTGGAATTCCGGGGCGGCGTGCACGTTTACGTCCCGGCGTCCAAGATCGACCTCGTCCAGAAGTACGTCGGCGGGTCGAAGACCGAGCCGGAGTTGTCCAAGTTCGGCGGCACCGGTTGGGGCCGCCGCAAGGAGCGGGTCGAGGCGGCCGTGCACGATATGGCCGCCGAGATGCTGCAGATGCAGGCCGTCCGCGCCGCCCAGCCGGGGCTCGCCTTCCCGCCCGACTCCGACTGGCAGCGCGAGTTCGAGGCGTCGTTCCCGTATCGTGAGACGCCCGACCAATTGACCAGCCTGCGCGAGATCAAGGCGGACATGGAGCGGTCGCGGCCGATGGACCGCCTGCTCTGCGGCGACGTCGGCTACGGCAAAACGGAACTCGCCGTCCGCGCCGCCTTCAAGGCGGTCGACAACGGCAAACAGGTCGCGGTGCTGGTTCCGACCACAGTCCTCGCCGAGCAGCACCTGCGCACCTTCTCCGCGCGGCTCTCCGAATATCCGTTCATGGTCGAGGGCTTAAGCCGGTTCAAGTCCCACACCGAGCAGAAACGGACACTCCAGCGGGTCGCGGCCGGCGAGGTGGACGTCATCATCGGCACGCATCGGCTCGTCTCGGAAGACGTTCATTTCAAAGACCTCGGGCTGGTGATCATCGACGAGGAGCAACGGTTCGGCGTCGAGCACAAAGAGCGACTGAAACGATTGCGGGCGATGGTGGACGTGCTGACGTTGACCGCGACGCCCATCCCGCGGACGCTGCACCTGGCGCTGCTCGGCATCCGCGACATCTCGAACCTCGAGACGCCGCCGCCGGAACGGCTGCCTGTCGAGACGCGGATCACCCGCTTCGATCGGCCGCTGATCCGCCAGGCGATCCTGCGCGAACTGAATCGCGAAGGACAGGTGTACTTCGTCCACAACCGCGTGCAGGACATTCACGCGACCGCGTCGGAGGTCCGTTCGATCGTGCCGGAGGCGAAGGTCGTGGTCGCGCACGGCCAGCAGACGCCGGACGAACTCGAGCGGGCGATGGTCGCGTTCGTGCAGCGGCAGGCGGACGTGCTCGTGGCGACGACCATCATCGAGAGCGGACTCGATATCCCGAACGCGAACACGATCTTCATCGACGAAGCCGACCGTTACGGCCTGGCCGATTTGCACCAGCTCCGCGGCCGGGTCGGCCGGCACAAAAACCGGGCGTACGCCTACTTGTTACTCTCGCCGGATCGAACGGTGACCCCGGAAGCGTCGCGGCGGCTCAAGGCGATCGAGGAGTTCACCGAACTCGGGGCCGGTTTCAAGATCGCCTTGCGCGACCTGGAGATTCGGGGCGCCGGTAACATTCTCGGCGCGCAGCAGTCGGGGCACATCGCGGCGGTCGGGTACGAACTGTACTGCCAGCTCCTGGAGAATTCGGTGCGGCAACTCAAGCAGTTGCCGGCCAAGGCGCCGCTGGAGGTGAACATCGACCTGCCGTGGCCCGCGTACCTGCCGCACGACTACGTGCCCGGGGCGAAGCAGCGACTGGAAGTGTATCGCCGACTCGCGCGGGTTCGGGACGCCGCGAAGCTCGACGACTTCCGCCAGGAACTTCGCGACCGTTACGGCCCGCCGCCGGAAACCGCCGAGTGGCTTCTGCGGCAGGCCGAACTCCGCATCCTCGCCGCGAAGCGGGGCGTCACCAACCTTCATCGCATCGGCAAAGACGTCGTGCTCACCTACCGGAGCAAGAGGAACATGCAGAAACTCGCCGAGGCCGCCGACGAGCGGTTCCGGATCGTGGACGAGAAGAGCGCCTACTACCGCGTGCGGCCGGCGGACGAGGAACCGCTCAAGCTATTTGCGGCCCTCAGATCATTGCTCACCCGCTAAGTGCCGAGCCCTTCGCGCTTCAATTTGCTCTTCGCCGCCTGCGCGGTCTTACCCTTCGAGCGCTTGACGACCAGTTGCAAGACCTTGCCGCCGAACTCGCGACGGCGAGTGTCCGGCTGCTCCGCGAAATGGAAGCCGAGGTAGTACAAGTCTTCCGGGTCGAGCCACTTCGCCTTGTTCAACTCGTCGAACAGTTCGGCCTCGTACGTCTGCCACAGGTTGGCGAACTGCTGCAGCGCCGGGTCGTTCGCCCGGGACTCTGCGGGCAAGGCCTTGTCCGACTCTTTGAGTTGGCACGCGGCCAACTCGAACCGCATCGGGAATCCGGCCGCCGGGTCGCGCGTCAGGAGCCGCAGATAGACGACGGCCGCGGCGTAGTCTTTCTTTTTGCGGAACGCGAGGGCCCGCTCTTCGAGCCGCTCCTTGTACTCGGCCATGCCGCCCTCGCGGAGCCAGTAGAGCAGCGCGTCGGACCGGCGGTCGTTCGCCTCGACGTATTTCCACGTCTGGGCAAAGACCTTGGCGCGGACGGCGTCGGCGGCCTCCTTGGCGGTGTCGGCCTGGGCGCGGGCGAGGGCCCACGCCTGGTCGGGCGTCTCCGCGTCGAGCAAGGCTTGTGCGAGTGCGGTCCGACCGTGCTTGAGCCGCCCGAGACGGGCGAGCGCCTCTTGACGAAGCTCGCGGTCCGGATGATCGATCTGGTCCAGCAGCGCCTCAGCGACCTGAGCGGTGTCGCGGCTGCCGATGCGGTCCACGGCCAGTCGCCGCACCGCCACGTCCGGCGCTCGCAGGAGTGCGAGCCAATCCGGCAACGCCTTGTCCGTGACGTTCATTTCGCGGAGCATGACGAGCGCGGGGCCGGCGACGCGGAAGTCGGGGTCGGCGGCGCAGGCGAACAGCCGCTGCAGTTGCTCCTTACTCGGGGACGGCACCCACTTGGCGAGCGCCCGAAGAGCCGCGACCCGCGTTTCGACCGGCCGCGACGGCGACACGCGATCCCAGAATGCCGCCGCCGCTTTCGGGTCATCGAGCGCGGCGAGCAGGCGCACCACTGCCGCCTCGGTCCCCGGTGACACCTGGCCCTTCTTGCGCGTCAAAAGGCCGGTCAGTTCCTTCACCAACCCGTTCCGGCGGGACGGCGTGAGTGTCCCCACCTGATCCAGGACCGACCGGGCGGTGGCGTCGATGATGTTCGGGTCGCTGTCCTGGAGGAGTTCGACGGCCGCGGCGTCGGCCCCGGACGCGCCGCCGCTGGAGAGGGCCGCGGCGATGTAGCGCCGCAACCCGGGAGACACTTTCGGCATTAGTTCGTGCAGCCCCTTGGCCCCGCGGGCGCCGAGCTGCGCGGCGGCGAGAGCGGCCGCCTCGGCTTCCGCCCCGCCGTCCTTGATCCGGCTCAACAGCTTGGGCAGGGCCGGCTCGACCTTCAGATTGCCGATCGCCCGGATGACTTGCAGCCGCAGCGGCGGGGCCTCGTCGTCGAGCCGTTCGAGCAGGCCGCGGGACAGTTCGCCGTCCCGGCCGCCGACTTCGCCGAGGACCATCGCCGCGGCACAGCGGACGTCGAGCGGCTGGTCCGGCTCCAGCAGACGAACGAGTTTCTTAACGGGAATTTGCATGTCAATCTACCGATGCGCGCATCGCCTCGCCCCCCGGCGACAGGCTAGTATCCACACACGTTCATGTTAGGGACAATCGGGAAGCAGGCGAAGGGCGGCACACGTCAACGCGGCTGGTCGGGATTCGTTGCCCGGAGCCGTTTGCGGGCCTCGATCACCGCCAACGGGTCGGCCGGCACGACCGCCGGATCGACGTATCGCGCCAGGTCGCGCATCGCGATGACCGTGAACTTCTCGTCGGCGAGGTACTTCATGTACGCCTCGAACTGCTCGCGCGACGTCTTGACCCAGCTGTGGGCCGTGTCGGGCACGCCGTGGAATTGCAGAACCGCGATGCGCCCCTGCTTCGCCTGAGCGACGGCCCTCCGAAGGTCGGCGAGCGTCCAATTCGGGCGGGCGTCGCCGGCGCTCGGAATCAGGAGCGGGTGATCGGCCCCGGGTTCATACGCGAACCCGCGGCCGCCTTCGTAGGGGTATTCGGGCGCGCCGCCGCGGCGTGCGAACCTGATGCCCAACTCCTTCAAGATCGGCAGCGCCTCGCGCGTGATCGCGTTCCCGGGATACGCGAAGCTCACCGGCTCAGCGATGTCGTGGGCTTTGCACCGCTCATGAATTGCTCGGACTTGCGCGGCCAGATCACGGACCGTCCGCGCGTTGACGCCCATGTGGTCTTTCGTGTGGTTGCCGATTTCGAACCCGTCCTTGTGCAGCTGCGCGATCTCATCCCAGGTCATGTAGTCGGTCTTGTTCGTCGCGAAGTCCCAGCCCTCGGCAATAAAGAAGGTCGCGCCGAAGCCGTACCTTTTGAGCACGGGCCCGGCGACGGTGAAATGCGACTTGCTCGCGTCGTCGAAGGTCAGAACGACCAGTTTGTCGGGGATTGGTTCGAGCGCGCGGGCGTCTCCGACCACGGCGGACCAGACGAAGGCTATGACCAGGCATGGACGCATTTGACGCGATTCCGACAGGATGACCGAGTTCTGGCCCGATATTTTCAGGGACTCAAGGCGACGCCGTCGGCTGCCCGACGGCCGAAAGGGAGGAACGCTATGAGTACCGCGCCGATCATCGGGCCGGTGGCCGAGCACACGACAAGGCGATTCGGCACTGCGGCCCCGTCTGCCGCGGTTGCCGCCGCGGTCGAGGGCTTTTATTATCTTGGCACCGGTCTCTGGCCACTCGTCAGCATCGACTCATTCCTGAAAGTCACCGGGCCTAAGACCGACGTCTGGCTCGTGCAGGCGTTCGGCGTAGTGGTCGGGGTGGTCGGGGTCGTGCTGCTCGTTGCGGCCTGGCGGCGGAAAGTGCCGTTGGAAATCGTCACGCTCGCGGTCGGGATGGCGCTCGCCTTGGCGGGCGTCGACATCATCTTTGTGCTTCGCCGGAGCATTGGGCCCGTGTACCTGATCGACGCGATGGCCGAGATCGGGCTCGTGGCCTTGTGGTGTGGCGCGATGGTCCGGCCGCCGGACACGGTGAAACTCTGACTGTCGGAGCCGCGACCGTGAGGGAGCGGGCGCCCGCCTGATTGTCGGAGCCGCGACCGTAAGGGAGCGG
>DATJGQ010000446.1:0-3760 GCA_035494815.1 Gemmataceae bacterium | reverse complement strand
CCGCTCCCTTACGGTCGCGGCTCTGAAAAGGAATAAAGACGGTCGAGATATTCGGCACTTGTCCGATAAGCTCGTCACAGGTATCGTTGAAGTGCCTACCTGATGCCCGCTCGTTTCGACTTTGCCATGACACGCCGGCCTGCATTGTTCGTGCTGCTCTCCATCGCCGCGCTTCCGGTTCGCGCCGCGGCGGGCGACTCGCCGCCGACATACGAGCGCGACGTCCTGCCGATCCTGACGCGGGCCGGGTGCAACGCCGGCGCCTGCCACGGCAAGGCGCGGGGCCAGAACGGCTTTCAGCTGTCGCTGCTCGGCTTCGACCGCGATTTCGATTACAACGCGCTCGCCCACGAAGGCCGCGGCCGGCGCGTGTTCCCGGAGGCGCCCGAGTTCAGTCTTCTCTTGCGGAAGCCGGCGGCCGAGATCCCACACGGCGGCGGCAAACGATTGACTCCCGGTAGCCCGGCCTACGAAACGATCCGCCGCTGGATCGCCGCCGGGTTGCCGCGAACTCCGGCCGACGCGCCGTCGCTCGACCGGATCAGCGTCGAACCGTCAGAACGCTCGATGACGAACGGCGCCACGCAACAGCTCGTCGTCACGGCCCACTACAGCGACGGCTCGACCGCCGACGTCACGCACTTCACGATGTTCCAGTCCAACGAAAGCGTCCTCGCCGCGGTCAATCCCGACGGACTCGTCACCGCCGGCCCGTTACCGGGCGAGGCGGCGATCATGGCCCGGTTCCTCGAGAAATTCGCCGTCTGCAACGTCCTCATCCCGATGCCGGAACGCGTGCCGGATCAGGTCTACACCGATCTGCCGCGGCGGAACTTCATCGACGGGCTGGTCTACGACAAACTGCAACGACTCGGCCTGACGCCGTCCGATCCGGCGCCCGAGCCGACGTTTTTGCGGCGGGCGTACCTCGACGTCATCGGCCGCCTGCCGACCGCCGCGGAGGCGCGATCGTTTCTTGCTGACAGATCGCCCGACAAGAAATCGAAGCTGATCGACGCGCTCCTGCAGCGGCCCGAGTATGCCGACTTCTGGGCGAACAAGTGGGCGGACCTGTTACGGCCGAACCCGTATCGCGTCGGCATCAAAGCCGTCTTCAACCTCGACGCCTGGCTGCGCGAGACGTTCCGGCAGAACAAGCCGTATGACCAGTTCGTCCGCGAACTGCTGACCGCGAAAGGCAGCACCTTCCGCAACGGCGCGACGGTCGTCTTCCGCGACCGACGCGAGCCGGACGAGATTACGCCGATGGTCAGTCAACTCTTCCTCGGCGTGCGGCTCGAATGCGCGAAGTGCCATCACCACCCGTTCGAAATCTGGGGCCAGGACGACTTCTATAGCCTTGCCGCGTACTTCGGCCGCGTCGGACATAAAGGGACGGGCCTGTCGCCGCCGATCTCCGGCGGGGAGGAATTCGTCACCGTCGCGGCGAAGGGCGACGTCAAGCACCCGGTTACGGGCAAAGTGCTGCCGCCGAAACCGCTCGCCGGGTTGGCGCCGACGCTTGACGCCGACCGCGACCCGCGCGAGGCGCTCGCCGACTGGATCACGTCGCCGGACAACCCGTTCTTCGCCAAGGTGATCGTCAACCGCGTCTGGGCGGACCTGATGGGCAAGGGCATCGTCGACCCGGTGGACGACTTGCGGGCGACCAACCCGCCGTCGAACGGGCCGCTCCTGGACGCGCTCGCCGACGACTTCCGCAATAACGGCCACGAGCTCAAGAAACTATTGCGGACGATCATGAGTTCGCACGTGTACGGCCTGTCGTCGCTGACCAAGGGCCGCAACGCCGCTGACGGGCGAAACTTCTCGCGGCACTATCGCCAACGCTTGCGGGCCGAGGTGCTGCTCGACGCGGTCAGCGACATCACCAGCGTGCCGGAGACGTTCGAGGCGATGCCGCCGGGCTCGCGGGCGATGGAACTGTGGACCGTCCGCGGCCGGTCGCTCTTCCTCGACAGCTTTGGCCGGCCGGACCCGAACCAGGACCCGCCGTGCGAACGTAGTGCGGAAACGACGGTCGTGCAGGCGCTGCACCTGATGAACGCCCCGAACCTGCACCGCAAGGTCACCGCCGATAACGGCCGCGCCGCCGAACTGGCGAAGAGTAATAAATCGCCGCGAGAGATCGTCGAGGAGATATACTTGTCCGTGTACAGCCGGCCGCCCGGCGACGACGAACGGCGGATTGCCGAGGCGCTGTTCACGGAAGCCGGAACGACGCGCCGCCGGGCGACCGAAGACGTGATGTGGGCGCTGGTGAATACGCCGGAGTTCGTGTTTAAGGATTGAGGAAGACGCATGGCCACTTGGACCAACTGCGCCGGCCTGACCCGCCGCGACTGCCTGCAACTCGGCCTTGGGGCGTTAGTCGGCGGCGGACTCGCCCACGCCTTCCGGCTTCGTGCGTCGGCCGCAGAGCCGGCGGTCTCCGCTGGCCTGCCGCGGGCGAAAAGCTGCATCCTCATCTGGCAGGACGGCGGCCCGACGCACTACGAGACGTTCGACCCGAAGCCGGACGCCCCCGCCGAAATCCGCGGCCAGTTCAAGCCGATCGCCACGAAGGTGACCGGCATTCAGTACTCCGAACATCTGAAACGTCTCGCCGCGAACGCGGATAAGCTCGCCGTCGTCCGCTCGATCCGTCATGACCAAGGCAACCACGGCGCCGGCAATCACTACATGGTGACCGGCGCCCCTCCGCGGATCCCGGTCGGGTGCGGCGCGTTCGTCAGCTTCCATCCGAGCCTCGGCTCCGTCACCGCCCACGAGCGCGGCGCGCCGGCGGGGTTGCCGGCGTACTTCTCGATGCCGCAGATGTCGCGGTCCGGCGGGCCGAACTTTCTCGGCGCGAAATACGCCCCGTTCGTCGTGGACGACAACCCGACGGCCGCCGAGTTCCGCGTCCGCGACGTCGCCCTGCCCCGCGGCCTGACCGGCGAACGTTTCTCCGGCCGCACCGAACTGCGAAAAGAGCTCGACCGTTTCCGACGCATCGAGGACAAGGCCGCAGGCGACCCGGCCGCGACGCTCGACGAGCACTATGAGCAGGCGTACAACCTGATGGCTTCGAAAGAGGCCCAGGCGGCATTCGACATCGCCCGCGAACCCGAACGCGTCCGCGACAGTTACGGCCGCACGCCGTTCGGCCAACGAGCGCTGCTCGCCCGGCGGCTGGTCGAAGCCGGCGTGCCGTTCATCACCCTCTACGAGGGCGGCTGGGACCATCACAAGGACGTCTTCAACGCACTGGCCAAACGGCTGCCCGTTTTCGATCAGGTGATCGCCGCATTGATCAACGACCTGGACCAGCGAGGCCTGCTCGACAGCACGCTCGTGATCGCGCTGGGCGAGTTCGGCCGGACGCCGAAGATCAACAAGGACGCCGGACGCGACCACTGGTCGAACGCGATGTCGGTGTTGTTCGCGGGCGGCGGCACACCCGGCGGGCAGGTCGTCGGCGCGACCGACAAGAACGGTTACGCGGCCGTCGAGCGGGTGCTGTCCCCGGAGAACTTCGCGTCGACCGTGTATACGAAACTCGGCATCGACCCCGGTAAGGTCCTCTACGCCAACGGCCGCCCGGTGCACCTGGTCAGCGACCCGACGCCGATCCGGGAGTTGATGGGGTGAAGAGAGAAAGAAACGAACCACAGAGACACAGAGAACACAGAGAGAAGAGACACAGAGAAGGAGCAATCAGATTCCTTCTTCTCTGTGTCTCTTCTCTCTGTGTTCT
>DATJGQ010000445.1:0-6391 GCA_035494815.1 Gemmataceae bacterium | reverse complement strand
TGAGCGGCGTCGGCCGTCGCGGCCCTGGCGCCCGCGTGCACCAACATGATCACCGCGCAGGGCAGGTTGCCGTCCGGGTTGGACAGTTCGGTCAGTACCGTCGTCCCGTCGGCGTCCGGGAGCGAGTCGTCGAGCAGAACGGCATCGGGACGGACGGTGCGACAGGCGGCAAGTCCTTCGGCAGCGGTCGCCGCCTCCACGAACCGGTAGCCGTGGTGGGGGTCGGTCGCCAGCTGGCCGCGGAGGGCACTCCGCTCGGCCGGGTCGTCATCGACAATCAGGATGAGGCTGTCCGTGCCCGCCATGATCAATCCTCCCCGGGCTGCGGCCGGGAGGCAGTCCGTAGCCTGTACAGGCCAAAGGGTTGGGTCGTCCGACGGGTTCGTTCGTTGCAGTCGGATTCACCCGCCCTCTGGCTGAGGGGCAGGACGGGTAAAGTGGCAGGCTCTACTATTGGAACCCCGTTGGGCACCGCGGCACGCCATTGCGGGCAATCGTTATCCCAGTGAGGGTGAGTCCTGGCGCGAAAATCCGTCCGTTTCAACATCGGGTGAACGAAGTCTAATCGCGCCACCCCAAAGGCAGGAGCCGGCTCGTGGTCACGGGCGATCGGGCCGACCGACATTGCGGCCGGAACGTAACGGTCCAACATTCTCAAGCCCGAGTAGTTGCCCCACACGGTCGGCACGCCCCCAATCATGAGGGCCGAGCGAAAGCCGCCGTTGTTGACGACCCTCGCCGGGGGACCTAGGATGGCATCTTTTGGTCCCCGCCGGTTCACCTGCGATGGACGACGCCATCCGCAAGGCCGACGCGCTAATCGAAGCGCTTCCGTATATCCGCAATTTCCGTGCCTGTCGCTCGGTCATCAAGCTCGGCGGCAGCGCAATGGAAGACCCCGCCGCCCTCACGGCCACCCTGCAAGACGTCGTCTTCATGGAAACGGTGGGGCTCCGGCCCGTGCTCGTCCACGGCGGGGGCAAACCGATCGACCGGGCGATGGCGGAAGCCGGACTGACCCCGGTCAAGCGACAGGGCCGGCGGGTGACCGACGACGCCACGCTCGGCCTCGTGGTCCGGGTGCTGAGAGAAACCGTTAACGCCGACATCGTCCGCCAGATTCGCCAACTCGGCGGCCGGGCCGTCGGGCTCCACACCGATACGTTGCAAGCCCTGTCCGGCGAAAAGCTCCTGCTCTCCGACAAACATGGCGAACCACTGGACCTCGGCCGTGTCGGTCAGGTGACGCGGGTGGACGCGGCGTTGATCCAAAGCTTCGCGGATGCCGGAGTGGTGCCGGTGATCCCGTCGCTCGCGTATGACGAGGCGGGCCGGTGGCTGAATGTGAATGCGGACACGGCCGCCGCCGCCGTCGCGGGCGCACTCAAGGCGGCCAAGCTCGTGTTCCTGACCGACACGCCCGGCATCCTCGCCGACCGCAACGACGCGCGGTCCACCCTCCCGAGCCTGAATATGGCCGCCGTCGAACAGTTGATCACCGACGGCGTGATCGACGCGGGAATGCTGCCGAAAGTCGAAGCGTGCCGCGACGGTTTGCGAGCGGGTGTGGGCAAAGTCCACGTGATCGACGGCCGATTGCGGCACTCGTTGCTCCTGGAAATCTACACCGACCGCGGCGTGGGCACGGAGATTGTGCTGTAACTCTTCGGGGCTTTTCATGACCACGACCCTTTCCAGCTCTCAGCGCGTCATCAACCAGTACCAGCAGTACGTCATCGGCAACTACACGCGCTATCCGGTCTGTCTGGTCCGCGGCGAGGGTTCGCACGTCTGGGACGCGGAAGGTCATCGCTACCTCGACCTCTTCCCCGGCTGGGGCTGCGACCTGCTCGGCCATTGCCCCCCACGGGTCGTCGCCGCGGTGCAGGAGCAGGTCGCCCAACTGATCCACGTGCCGAACACGTGGTACACGGAGCCGCAGGGCCAACTCGCACAGGCGCTCAGCGAGCGGACGGATTTCGCCGGCCAGTGCTTCTTCTGCAACAGCGGCGCGGAGGCGAACGAGGCCGCGATCAAGCTCGCCCGGCTCAACAATCCGCCCGGCCGGTACAAGATCATCAGCATGCTCAACAGCTTCCACGGCCGCACGATGGGTGCGTTGAGCGCGACCGGCCAGCCGAAGTACCACGCGGGCGTCGAGCCGCTATTGCCCGGGTTCAAGCACGCCCCGTTCGGCGACCTCGCCGCGGCCGCGTCGCTCGTCGACGACGCGACCTGTGCGATCATGGTCGAACCGATTCAGGGCGAGGGCGGCGTGAACGTCCCGCCGCCGGGTTACCTCGAAGGGCTGCGAAAGCTCTGCGACAAGGACGGTCTGCTCCTGATCTTCGACGAGGTGCAGACGGGCATGGGCCGGACGGGCCGCTGGTACACTCACCAGCACTGGAACGTGCGGCCGGACATCCTGACGCTGGCCAAGGCGCTGGCCGGCGGCATGGCCTGCGGCGGGCTGATCGCCACGCCGGAAGTCGCGGTCAGGCTCAAGCCGGGCACGCACGCCGCGACCTTCGGCGGTAACCCGGTCGCCTGCCGCGCCGCGCTGGCCGCCATCGAAATGATCGACGCCGACGGCCTGCTGGAGCGGGCCGAGCAAATCGGCGACGGCTTCCGCTTGCGGTTCGAAAGCCTCCGCGAGCGGTGTACGCTGATCAAGGAGGTCCGCATCAAGGGCGCGATGATCGGCCTCGAACTGACCGTCGAGGGCACGCCGATTGTGCAGAAATGCCTGGACCGCCGGCTCCTCATCAACTGCACGCACGGCACCGTCATCCGCTTGCTACCCGCGCTGACGCTGACCGACGAGCAACTGGACGAGGGGTGTGACATTCTCGAAGCGGTCCTTACCTCCCAGTGATCAGTGATCGGTGATCGGTGATCAGTGTCGATCGATTCACAGATCACTGATGACTGATCACTGATCACTATAAGACGTCTCTACCATGCGACACTTCCTCGACATCCCCGACCTGAGTGCCGACGAGATCCGCCAGCTCCTGACCGAGGCCGCGCGGCTCAAGGCCGCCCGCCGGATCCGCCGCAGCGACGATGCGCCGTTGCGTGGCCGCGTCGTCGGCATGGTGTTCGAGAAGCCGTCGCTGCGGACGCGGGTCAGCTTCGAGTCCGCCGTTGCGCAGCTCGGCGGGACTTGCCTGTTTCTGCCGGGCAACGAGGTCGGCCTCGGCTGGCGGGAGAGCCACGAGGACTTCGCCCGCGTCATCGGCCAGTACGTGGACGCGCTCGTCGTGCGGGTGTTCAAGCACGAGACGGCGACAAAGCTCGCCGCGCTTTCGGGCGTGCCCATCGTCAACGGCCTTTCGGACGCGGCCCACCCCTGTCAAGCGCTCGCCGACCTCCTGACCATCAAGGAGGAATTCGGCGACGTGAAGGGTCGGACGATTGCGTTCGTCGGCGACGGGAACAACGTCGCCAAATCACTCGCATTCGGCTGCGGCCGGCTTGGGGCGAAACTGGTCCTCGCCTGCCCGGTCGGCTACGGATTCGACGAGGGCTATCTGAAGGAATACCGCCAGAAAGTGCCACAGGGGTCGCCGCCCGAACAGACGCATGACCCACTCGCCGCCGTCAAGGACGCCGACATCATTTACACCGACGTCTGGACGAGCATGGGCCAGGAAGACCAGCGCGAGCGGCGGCTGAAAGAGTTCGCCCCCTTCCAGGTGAACGCCACTCTGCTCGCGAAGGCCCCGAGCCACGCCAAGGTCCTGCACTGCCTGCCGGCCCACCGTCAGGAGGAGATCACCGGGGAAGTGCTGGACGGCCCGCAGAGCCTCGTTTTTCAACAGGCCGGGAATCGGCTGCATGCGCAGAAGGCGCTGTTGGCATGGCTATTAGGATGAATGCCTTGCGATGCGGCGCTAGTTGAAGATCCGTGGTACGCAAATCGGGCTGAAAAACCCGACCCTGGTGGATACTATCAAAACGGCAATGCGCGAAAGTCGCTATGCGTACGGCGAGCCGCGGGGACAGATCGGTGGCTGCGTCGATCCGCGGGGCGTCTATCACGTCGTGGAAGGGCACCACAGAATGGCGGCCGCCGAAGAGATCGAAAGGGAAACGGGCGATTCCACGGCGGTGATCACCTTGCTGTTGCTGGGAACCTGGACGTACACAAGACGGCCGCCCCCCGAAAGTCGCCCCATGCCGGCCCGTGATTGGTGGGGCTGGCTGAAGAATCGGTTTAGAATCGGATGATCGCACATGGAACCACCGCTTCTGACGTCGCAGGGATTTGCCGTCGCCGATCTCTGGGTGCCGCCGTTTGAAGTTCGGCGGGGCGATTGCTTGGAACTGCGGTTCCCGATGTATGGAGATGAAGCAGGTGTGGCCGAATCCTTAGCCGGTCTGCGCGGTCCGCTCGAAGGGCTGCACCGCACGGCCGTCTGCCGGTATGTCCGACCGGCCAGAGATTCGCGCGGACTTCTGGCCCGGTGGCTGACCCCCAGTCCGACGGCGCTCGATTGGCTGCGGCCGTTCACTCAGTCCGGCGACCAAGCCTCGGCTCTTCTCCGCAATTTCGACGTTGATCCGACATGGCGGCTGAACCAGATGGCTTGCAACCCCCGAACGCTGCTCGGTTTAGCGGCAGTCTGGTCCGCCGACGTGGACGTCGTGATTCTATCGTTGGCAGGTTGCGACCCGGTTGGCCGGCAGCGAGTATCGCGACTGATCATGTCGCGCGTCGAGCGGTGGGCCGCCATTGAATTGACACAGCCGTTCTTGCACATGGGGCAGCAGTGGCCGGGTCAGGCGACGTTGCCCGCCGCCCGGCTCGCCGAAGTCCAGCGCCGGCGACCAGTGCTTGTCGCCTGATCCTCTCCAAAGAGTCTCTCATGCCCCGCACTGACCGCCGGCCCGACGAACTGCGCATGCTGTCATTTTCGCACGGTTATACAGGCCAGGCGCCCGGCAGCGTTCTCGTCAAATTCGGGCGGACGACCGTTCTGTGTACCTGCACCGTCGAGCCGGCCGTGCCGCCGTTTCTGGTCGGCACCGGCCGCGGCTGGCTCACGGCCGAGTACGGCATGCTGCCCGGATCGACGTCCACGCGGAAACCGCGCGACAAAGGCGGCAAAGTCGACGGGCGGTCGGTGGAGATCCAGCGGCTAATCGGCCGCAGCCTCCGGGCGGTCGTGGACCTGGGGCGGCTCGGCGAGCGCACGTTGTGGATCGATTGCGATGTGCTCGAGGCCGACGGCGGCACGCGTACCGCCGCCATTACCGGGGCGTTCATTGCCCTGGTCGATGCGCTGGACGTCCTTTACCGGAAAGACCAGGCCGTCGGCTCGCTCCTCCCGTTCCCTGCCCCGCGGGACGTACTCAGTGATAGCGTCGCGGCGGTCAGCGTCGGCCTGCTGGACGGCGTCGAGTTGCTCGACCTGGAATACCGGGAAGACAAGGACGCCGACGTGGACTTCAACCTCGTCATGACCGGCACGGGCCGCTACGTCGAGGTGCAAGGCAGCGGCGAAGAAGCGACTTTTAGCCGGCCGCAACTCGACGGCTTGCTCGCACTCGGCGAGCGCGGGATCGCGGCGATCACGGCGGAGCAGCGGGCGACTCTCGGGCCACGATGGCCGTTCTGATTCCCCTTTTCATTCGACCCCCCATTCGGTATGTCCGTGTCCTCTCATGCGACGTTTCCGGGGAGGGTACGCGAATGCGCGGAACATATATGCTGGCCGCCGCTCTTATCGGGCTTGCCCTGGTCACGGGATCGGCGCGGGCGCAGACGGACTACGAGGTGACGCCGCAAGCCGGGCCGTGGATGGTCTGCGTCGCCAGTTTCACCGGCCCGCCGGCGAAGGAGCTGACCGAGGCGATGATCCAGGAGCTCCGCACCAAGCACAACCTCCCGGCCTACAGCTTCTGTCGCAGCGCCGAGGAAAAGCGGAAACAGCAGGAGTACGTCGAGCAGTTCAAGCAGATGCAGCGGACGTGGCTGGAGCAGTCGGGCCTGCCCTTGGACACCAAGCTGCGCGGGCCGAAGACCTATCGCATCGAGGATCAGTACGCGGTCCTGGTCGGCGGGTACAAGGATGAGGACGCGGCGTACAAGGCGGCGCAGCAGATTCGCAAAATGACGCCGTCGGAAAAGTTTATGGACCAGAGGACGAAGGGCTTACTCGACGGTGATCAGGTGAGGCCGGCGTCGGAAAACGCGGTCTACATCAACCCGTTCCGGTCGGCGTTCCCCGTCCGCAATCCGACGGTGCCGGCCGAAAAACCGGCGAAGGAGGACAAGCCCGACGAGCGGCTCAAGAAGTACAACGCGGGCGAGAGTTTCAGTCTGCTCAAGAACCCGAAGCCGTGGACGCTGGCGATCAAGACCTATCACGGTGCGGCGGCGATC
>DATJGQ010000444.1:0-4273 GCA_035494815.1 Gemmataceae bacterium | reverse complement strand
GTCCGCGCCGGTCATGCCGTACCACTTCCAAGTTGAAACCGGTACCCAGCGGTCGCCACGGTCTTTTGAGGTGCCCCATGAGTCGCATGGCCGTCGCCGCCTTCACACTCCTGGTCGTCCTCGGCCCGGCCAAATCTGCCGACGCCCCCCGTCGGCGGGCCGGCGAGCAATTCGCCCTGCTCGTCGGCGTTCGCAAGTACAACCCCAACGAACTCCGCGACCTGCCGTACGCCGAGGCCGACGTCGAGGGGCTCGGGAAAACGCTTCGCGCCGCCGGCTACGCGCCGGAGAACGTCGTGCTCATGACTCAGTCGGCCGCGGCCAGGGACCTGCGGTTTGCCCCCGAGGCCGGCAAGATCCGGACCGAGCTGAAGCTCCTGCTCCAGAATCGGTCCCGCGAGGACACGGTCGTCATCGCCTTCGCCGGCCACGGGGTCCAGTTTCAACAGGACGAAGAGGCGTACTTCTGCCCGGCCGACGCTCGGCTAACTGAGCGGGCGACCTTGGTTTCGCTGTCCGAGGTTTACAAGGAACTCGAGCGCTGCCCGGCCGGCGTGAAGGTGTTACTTGTAGACGCCTGCCGCAACGACCCGCTGTCTGACCATTCCCGTGCCCGCAACACGGTGCAACTGGAATCGTCCACGCGGCCGTCAATCGCCGAGCCGCCGGCCGGGGTTGTCGCCCTGTTCAGCTGTTCCAAGGGCGAGCGGGCGTTCGAGCACGACGAACTGAAGCACGGCGTGTTCTTCCACTACGTGATCCAGGCGCTGCAGGGCCAGGCCGCGCCCGAAGGCGAGACGGAAGTGACCGTCGCGGACCTGGAGAGCTACGTTCAGCGGGCGGTGGACCGGTTCGTCCGGTCGCGGTTCGGGGCGAGTCAGAAGCCGGAGCGGCGGGGCCAGGTGCGCGGGGCGGTCGCGCTGGCTCGGGTCGGGGCGTTCGTGGAACTCAAGCGCGGCCGCAAGCAGTTGCTCGTGGACCACAAGTACGAAGCGGCCGCGATCAGCCTGACGAAGGCCTTGCGCGCGAACCCTCGTCACGCCGAAGCGCTCGCACTGCGAGCGCAAGCCTTTTATTATCTGCGACGCTACGACGACGCGCTGACCGACGCCCGCCGCGCGCTGGACCTCGACCCGCAGACGGTCGACGCCTATCTCGCGCGGGCCACCGTCTTCCACTCCCGCCAGGACTACGACCGGGCGATCGCCGAGTGCAACGCGGCGCTCCGGGTCGACTCCAAATCGGCCAAGGCGTACGCGTACCGGGCGATGTGTTACGTGCTCACGCGCGATGTCGATCGGGCCGCGGCCGACACGGCGGTGGCCCTCCGACTCGATCCCAAGTCGCCGGACGCCTTGCAAGCACAGGGCGGCGTCTTCCTTCTCAAGCAAGAGTTCGCCAAGGCCGCCGCGGTATTCACGCGGGCGCACGAGGTCAGCCCGAACGACGCCACCTTCCTCGTCGACCGGGCGTACGCCCGGCTCGGACTCAGCCAACGCGCCGAAGCCCTGGCCGACGTCAACGAGGCGCTGCGGCTGCATCCGAAGTATGATTCGGCGTTCCTCGCCCGGGGCGTCGTCGAGAACGCCCAGGGCGAGTCGGACAAGGCGCTGGCCGACTGCAACGAAGCGCTGCGGATCAACCCGAAGGAGCCCTGGGCGTATGACCGCCGGGCCGAGGTGTACGTCGCCCGCGGCGACCTCGCGAAGGCTGCCGCGGATATCGAAGAAGCGGTCCGTCTGGCCCCGAAGAACGCGGAGTTCCTCGCCAACCGCGGGTTCGTCCGTCACCGGCAAGGCGACACGACGCGGGCGGCCGCCGACGTCGAAGCCGCGCTCAACCTCGACACGACGAATACGACGGCCTACCTCACGCGGGGCCTGATGCGGGCCGACAAGGGCGGGCTGGACGACGCCGTCACCGATTACACGTCGGCGATCCAGTTCAACCCGAAGCTCGGGGCCGCCTACAAGCTCCGCGGCGACGCCTACTACGCGAAGGGCGACAACGCCAAGGCGCTGGCTGACGCGACCGAGGCGATCCGGCTGGAACCGAAAAACGGTTGGGCGTTCAACCTCCGCGGCAACATCCACGTCGCTCAGGGCCGGCACGCCCAGGCGATCGCCGATTACAACTCAGCCGTCGCTAACGGCGCCGCGAACGCCGTCGTCTACACCAACCGCGGTACCGCCCACCGCCTGGCCGGCGACAACCGCCGCGCGCTGACCGACCTCAACGAGGCGGTCCGCCTCAACCCCAATTACGCCCCGGCCTTTCAGTCCCGGGCCCAGACGCACCGGGCGCTGAACGATTCCGCCCGGGCCCAGGCCGACTCCCAGACGGCCGGGCGGCTCCTCCCGAGGCGGAAGTAACCGCGAGCCACGAACCGAGTCCCGAACCCGAGAACCGCCGATGAACCGCACACGCGTATTGCTGGCCACCGCACTCCTCATCACCGCCGCGCCGGCTCGGGCCGCCGACGAACCGGCCAAGCTCGCCGCCGCGGCTCAGGCCGTCCTGAAAAAGGCCTGCGCCCGCTGCCACGCCGACGGCCAGACCGAGGGCGGTTTTGGCTTCGTCCTCGATCTCAAGAAGTTGGTGGAGAAGAACAAGGTGGTCGCCGGCGATGCGGCGAAGTCGCGCCTTTTCAAGAAGGTTCAGGGAGGCGAGATGCCGCCGGAGGACGAGAAGCCCCGGCCGACGGCGGAGGAGATCGCCGCGCTCAAAGCCTGGATCGACGCCGGCGCCCCCGCGGCGTCCGAGACAACCGCTTCGCAGCCGCCTGCGACCGAGCGGCCCACGCCCGAAGTGACCGCTTCGGAGCGACCGGCGGGGCGGGCGAGCCTCTCCGACAAGGACGCACTCACCGCGGTCCGCGACCACTTGCAATCACTGTCACCCGAAGACCAGCCGTTCCAACGCTACTTCACCCTCACACACCTGCACAACAACCCAACTGTCTCCGACGAGGACTTGCGCTGGCAGCGGGCCGCTCTGGCCAAGGCCGTGAACAGCCTCAGTTGGAAGCCGCGAATCATCGTGCCGCGGCCGGTGGATAAGGCCGAGACCGTTTTCGCGGTGGACCTGCGCGATCTGGACTGGGACCGCCGCAGGGTCTGGGACGAGGTCTCCAAGCACTATCCGTACGGCCTGAAACTCGACAACCAGCGGGACAACGGAGTCCGGGCGGTGGCCGCGGAAGTCTACCGGCTCACCGGGAGCGAGCTGCCGGCCCTGCGGTCCGACTGGTTCGTCGCCACCGCGACTCGGCCGCCGCTCTACCACACGATCCTCGACCTGCCCGACACCGACGCCAAGCTCGAAAAGCTATTGCGGGTGGACGTGGCCGAGAACTTCCGCCGCGACAAGCTGGCCCGGGCCGGCTTCGCCAAGAGCGGCGTCTCCAGTCAGAACCGGCTGATCGAACGGCACGAGGCGGCTTACGGGGCCTACTGGAAGAGCTTCGACTTCAAGACCAACGACGGCACAAGCAACCTATTCCGCTTCCCTCTCGGGCCGGCGTTCAAGGACAACCCGTTCGCCGACCAGGCGTTCGCCCACGCCGGCGGCGAGCTCATCTTCCACCTGCCCAACGGCCTGCAAGGCTACCTGCTCGTGGACGCCAAGGGCAAGCGGATCGACGAGGGGCCGACGGACATCGTCAGCGACACCAACAAGAGTTCCGGCACGGTGGCGATCGTCAACGGCCTGTCGTGCATGGTCTGCCACAAGCACGGGATGATCCGGGACGGCGTCAAGGACGAGTTGCGTGACGGCTCGGGCGTGGCCGGCGCCGCCCGGGCCAAGGTACTGCGGTTGCATCCGAAAGACGACGACTTCGCCGCCCTGACGAAGGATGACGAGGACCGCTTCGTTGCGGCGTTGGACCGCGCCATGGGCCGGTTCCTGAAAGTCGGGCCGGACCAGGGCAAGGACATCCGCGACTTCACGGACGAACCGATCGGCCGGGTCGTGCGGGCGTATCACCGCGACCTGGGCCTGGGCGATGTGGCGGCGGAGCTCGGCCTACCCGACGCGCGACGACTGGCAGCGGCCGTCCAGGACAACGACCGGCTGCGCGAGATGGGCCTAGGGTCGCTGGCCAACGGCGGCACCGTGAAGCGCGAAGCCTGGGCGTCCGTCAAACAGCGACTCAGCGCGTTCCAGCGCGCCGCCCGCGAACTGGACCGCGGGGCCCCGCATCTGCCATTCTAGTTTCGTCGCAACCGCAACCACCTCAAGAGCAGCGGGAGCCACGGGATCGCGACGCCAA
>DATJGQ010000443.1:0-2292 GCA_035494815.1 Gemmataceae bacterium | reverse complement strand
ACCGCGGAGCAACGCCTGCGGAACGCTATGTCGTTCGCCCCGAATCGTCACGAACTTTTCGAGGTCGGACTCCTGTAATCGATCGAGCGTGTCGAAAAGCGTTTTCCAGCCGCCCTCCCAGGCGGCGAGCAGGCTCTGCCGAGTATCGCGATCGCTGAGCAGGAATTCGCCGTCGCGGTCGCGGCCGGCGGCCTCACCATCGCCGGTGAGGAATTCGGTCCAGCGCGACACGAGGTTGCCCGCGAGGTGTTTGACGATCACGGCCACCGGGTTTACGTGGTCCGCCGGCCGTCGAAAAAACTGCTCGTCGTCCAACGGGGCCATCGCCCGGTCCGCTAAATCTTTCGAGCGCCGGAATTCGTAGCGCAGGTCCGCGATTAGTTCACCCATCGGTGATACCTCAAGAAGACTCGTCCGGCCGCGGCAAGGAGTTTCTCGCCCACACCTGACTCATGCGCGGCATCACCGCCACGACGGAGTCATCCTCGGTGAGTCGCCGCATGTCGGCGAGCGTGCGCCGGAGTTCCTCCGCCGAGATCAGGCCCGCCTCGACGAACGCCGGCCCGGCTTCGGCGACGGACAGCTCCAGCAGCCGCTTATTCTCGCCGCGCTCTACGACGGGCTGGTTAAACGTGATCTCCGGCGCCGCAAAGCCGGCCGCGGCGACCAGTTCATACAGCCGTCGGCCGAGCGTGTAGTCCACTCCGCGCTTCGGGCCGAGCCGGCCCCAGAGATCGGCGAAGGCGTCCAGGGCCGACGGGGGCATGCTCCCCGAGGTAGTCAGGTCGCCGTCCTCGCACACGAGGATGCCGTCCGGTTTAAGCAGTCGGCGCATTTCGCGCAGCGCCCGCTCGGGTTCGGCGAGATGGATGAGGAGGAACCGGCTATAAATCAGGTCGAAAGACTCCGAAGGCAGGCCGGTGTCGGTGGCGCTCGCCTCGAGGAAGCTGGCGTTCGCGCCGCTGCCGTTCAGACGCACGCGGGCTTGCGCGATCTGCGCGCCGCTGAAATCAATGCCGACAATATGTCCTTCGGGGCCGATCAGCTCCGCGAGTTGCGCGGTCACCATGCCCACGCCGCAGCCGAAGTCCGCGACATGCATCCCGCGCCGCAGCCCAGCTCGAATCAGTGTCCGCCATGTACCGGAGCCGTAAATGTCATGCAAGATGCGCAGCCGATAGTCGGCCGCCTCGCCGGTCGCGAGCGCGTACGAACCTCGAGTGCCGCTCGGAGCGATTTGGGGCATGCGATTTCCTCACTTCTCTGGCCGGACCGCGATGACGGTGGCGCAGCGGTCCCTTTTGCCCCCCCGAAAGAGGAATCCGCGGGCCGCCGAGACTTGGCCAGTTTTTGTTGCCGGAATTCACTTCAATGATGGGACAACGCAAATGCAGTGACTAGCGGCAGTTGCCCGCTCTACGCAGCCGTCGGCGGCGACTGAGCGACGGTTGCCGGCCCGGTTCCGGCCAATCCTTGGCGCAGGCTGACTTGCCCCGACCGTCCGATATCGTCAAAAAAGTGACCCGTTACTTGCCAGGCCTCGCCGTCGCGGCTGAACTCGAACGTCGCGGCCCCGGAAAACTGCCGGGCCGTCGACCCGGTCCCTTCCGCTCGTGGCAGATTCTCTTCAAACGTGTAGACGAACCGGAGCGTGTTCACCCCGGCCATCATCCCGATGCGGATGCTGGCGATGTCGCTGTGGATGAGCACCAACCCGCCGGCCTCGGCCTCCCGCTGGACGATCAGGCTGATTTGCTCCCACGTTTGGGAGATTCGCATGAAAAAATCGCCGCGGAACTTGGCCTCCCGATCGGTCACGGATTGAAATTCGAGGGTGCCGCGGTATTCCCCGTTCAGGTCCGGCGGCGCCGTCAGGCCGATCAACCGGAACATCCGTCCGCCGAGACTCATCCGCCAAATATAGCCGTCGAACAAGTTGAGCATAACGCCGTAGAGGAGCAGCGCCGTGAACCCGCCGAAGAACAAGGCGGCCTTGTCGACATCCAGGTCGTCGCCCCAGTATCGTCGGAGAAAGACGGTGACACCGCGTTGGGCGAGCGGCGCGAGGAACGCCGTGATCAGCGCCAAGAACGCGTACATTCTCGATCGGCCGCTCGGACCGTTGCAGTGGATCGAATAGTCATGACCTTCGATCATTCACCCCGCCTCCGACGACACCGGTGCACTCTCTCAGATGCCGCCCGATCCGCGACGTCCCAGGATCAACGAGGCGAGGAACAGAATCACGAACACGACCAGCAGGATCTTCGCGATCCACGCGGCGTCGCCGGC